>JBKJNV010000375.1:0-11191 GCA_046593435.1 Roseomonas sp. | reverse complement strand
CTCGATCGCTGCGATTTCGCTTTTGGCCATTCGCTCTCTCCCGTTGCGTCGTCCCGATCCTGCCAGAGGTGGGCCGCGGTTTACAGGGCGGCGCGCGCGGGGCATGGAGGTGGCAAGAATATTCCTGGGGAAGGAACCGAGCCATGCTCATCGCCCTTCGTGGCCGTTCGGCCACGCCATCGATGCTGACACGCCGCGCCGCGCTCGCGGCACCCGCTTTGCTGGCCTTCCCCGTACGCGCCCAGCCGGCCTGGCCGCAGCGCCTCGTCCGCCTCGTTGTGCCCTATGCCGCCGGGGGGGGGACCGACATCTTCGGCCGTGCCCTGGGCGAGGCCATGCGCCCGGCACTCGCGCACCCCGTCGTCATCGAGAACCGCGCCGGCGGGGCAGGGGTCATCGGCTCGGACGTGGTCTCCCGCGCGGAGCCCGACGGGCACACGCTGCTGGCCGTGGTCTCCACCCATGTGATGAACAAATACTACCTCTCGACCATGCCCTATGACCCGATCCGCGATTTTGCGCCGATCGCGATGCTGTCGCGCAACACCATGGTGCTCTGTGCCTCGGCCGCGCAGCCCTTCAACAGCCTGCCCAGCATGATCGAGCACGCCCGGCGCAACCCCGGCGCGGTGGGGACGGGGTCCACCGAGGCGCTGACCAGCTTCCTCGGCCAGGAACTCGCCCGCCGTGCCCGGGTCGAGATGCCGGACATCCAATACCGCTCCGGTGGCCCGCTGATGAATGACATCGTCGCCGGCCACCTTCCTGTCGGCTGGACCAGCACCGCGAGTGCGACACCGCACATGCAGACCGGCCGCGTGCGCGTCCTGGCCACCGGCACTGCCGGGCGCACGCCCTTCTTTCCCGATGTCCCCACCGTGCAGGAACAAGGCATTCCCGATTTCGACCTGGCCGGCTGGGTCGCACTGTTCGGGCCCAGGGGCATGGACCCGGCACTCGCCGCACGTATCCACACCGCCGTCGCGGCCGCCTTCGCCGATGCCACGCTGCGCACGCGCCTGACGGCACTCGGCATCGAGCCCGATCTGCGCGACCCCGCGGGCCTCACGGCCGCGCTGGTGCGCGAGGACCGGATCTGGGCTGCGGCCTCTGCCGCCGGCACTCTCCAACGCGCCAACTGAGGATCCGACCCATGGCCCACCCCGCCCTCCGCGCCGCCTTCGACGCGAAAAAATTCATCATCGCCCCCGGCGTCTTCGACATGATCTCCGCGCGTGTCGCGGACGGGATGGGGTTTGACTGCCTCTACGGCACCGGCTTCGGCACCGTGGCCTCGGCCCTGGGCGTGGCGGACGCCGGCATCGCCACCTACACCGACATGGTCGCGCGCATGGGCCGCGTGGCGCAGGGCTGCGCCACGCCGCTGATCGCGGATGCCGATACCGGCTATGGCGGCTTGCTCAACGTGCGCGAGACGGTCCGCGGCTATGAGGCCGCGGGCATCACCGGCATCCAGCTCGAAGACCAGGAAGTGCCCAAGAAATGCGGCCACACGCCCGGCCGCAAGGTGATCCCGGCCGAGGAGATGGTGCTGAAGATCCGCGTCGCCGTCGAAGCCCGCCGCAGCCGCGATTTCCTCATCGTCGCGCGCACCGACGCGCGCACGGGCCTGGGCCTGGAGGAAGCGATCCGCCGCGGCCACATGTTCGGGCAGGCCGGCGCCGATGTGGTCTTCGTCGAAAGCCCCGAAAGCGAGGCGGAGATGGTGGAGATCGGGCGCCAGCTTGGACACTACCGGCTCCTGGCAAATAACGTCGAAGGCGGCCGCACCCCGATCCTGTCCGCCAAGCGCCTGGCCGAGATCGGCTATGGCATCGCCATCTATCCGGCCGTGGGGTTCCTCGCCGCTGCGGCGGCGCTCGAGCGCGTCTATGGCCACCTCAAGGCACAGGGCGATTCGAACGGTCTGCCCGCGCAGGAAAGCTACGGCTTCGGCCGCATCTGCGAGCTGATGGACTTCCCCGATGTCTGGGAGTTCGAAAAGAAGTGGGCGCAGCCGCAGCGCTGATCCCGCCCTATCCGCCACCCGATCCGGAGCTTTCCATGGAACAAGTCAAAGCCCTTGTCTTCGACGTCTTCGGCACCGTCGTCGATTGGCGCTCCGGCATCGCGCGCGAGGCGGGGGCCTTTTTCGCCAAGCGCTACCGCGCCGTGGATGCGGAAGCCTTCGCCGATGCCTGGCGCCTCCGCTACCAGCCGGCCATGGAGGAGGTGCGCTCCGGCCGGCGGCCCTTCACGCGGCTCGATGTGCTGCATCGGGAAAACCTCGAACTCGTGCTGGCCGATTTCGGCATCGACCCGAAGCGGGAAGGGGAGGCCGCCCTTGATGCCCTGAACCGCGCCTGGCACCGCCTCGACCCCTGGCCGGACACGGTCGCCGGCCTCACGCGGCTCAGGCAAAATTTCTTCATCGCGCCGCTGTCGAACGGCAACATCGCGCTGCTCGCGAACATGGCCAAGCATGGCGGCCTGCCTTGGGACGCCATCCTGGGTGCCGAGGTCGCCCGGGCCTACAAGCCGCAGCCCGAGGCCTATCTGCGCACGGCGGAGGTGCTGGCGTTGCGCCCCGATGAGGTCGCGCTGATTGCCGCGCACAACAATGACCTAGCGGCCGCGCGGCTGGCGGGGCTGGCCACGGGCTTCGTCGCGCGCCCGACCGAACACGGGGCGGGGCAGACCAAGGACCTGCACGCGGAGCAGGCGTGGGACGTGGTCGCCACCAGCTTCACCGACCTCGCGACGAAGCTGGGCTGCGCCTGAGCGCCCCAGTCTTTGAACGCGCAGTCGTGAAGCGCTGACGCGGGCCGCGGGCAACGCGGCCCGCCTTCCGGCGTTCCCCAGGCGACCCGAAGGAGTTGCCTGATGAGTGACATGACCCTGGCCGATATTGCCGCCGCGATGGCTGATATCGACTTCACCATGCTGAGCACGCGCGCTGCCGATGGCCGCATCGCCGCGCGGCCGATGAGCAACAATGGCGAGGTCGAGTACCGCGGTGATTCCTTCTACTTCGCCTGGGCCCACGCGCACATGGTGGGAGAGATCGAGGCCGACCCGAATGTCGGGCTCACCTTCCAGGGTGCCCGTGGCCTGCTCGGCGCGCCGGCGATGTTCATCGCGGTGGAGGGCCGCGCGACCATCATCCGCGACAAGGCCCAGTTCGAGCAGCACTGGACCCCCGACCTCGACCGCTGGTTCACCGACGGTATCGACACGGCGGGCGTTGTCATGATCGCGGTCAAGGCACGGCGCATCCACCATTGGCGGGGCGAGGAAGAGGGCGAGATCACCCTGTAGCCGCGGGGACGCCACGCCCTGCCCGACCATGTCATCTAGACGCTGGAGAAAAGCCTCTGGAACGGCGATGCGCCGCGTTACCGTGAATTGGTGGACGAGCGCTGCGTGATGGTGCTGCCCTCGGCCCCTTCATCCTGAGCCGCACGGAGGCGATTGACACCGTCTCATAAACGCCGCGCTGGTCGCGTGTGACATTCAGCGAACAGCGGAGTGTCCCCTCGAGCGACGACCTGGTTGCCATCGCCTATCATGTCCGTGCGGAGCGCGATGGGGATGGTGGCTATGAGGCGTATTGCACCACCACTTGGCACCGAATTTCGGGGGAGGAATGGCGCGTGGTGCAGCACCAGCAATCGCCGCCGATCACTGCCGCCGCGACGTGAAGCGCCAGCGCGCCACTCCTATTCAGTCGTACTTCTGTGCAGGCGCCCGTATTGCTTGCGCCAATCCCTGTGGATCTCTTCACGTCGCGATCTGAACCGAACGCTTCCTTACCCGACTTTCAGAGATGCGCTAGCTTGACAGGGAAACACCGAATGGCACGGCCTGCCTATCATAGAGAAAGCGAGCTGACCCATGTTCGACGAGTTCGGTTTTCCACGCGACGGTAACTCGGACCACGCCGCGCCCATTCTCGATACTTTCGTATATTGCAGTCGTGCCGCCGAAGGCGTCGACGCCGCCGAGGTCGACCGCATCATCGAGTTGTCTCAACGCTGCAATGCCGCCCGCGACATCACCGGGGTGCTGGTTTTCGGCGGCGGCGTCTTCTTCCAGTGGGTCGAGGGGCCGCCCGCCCAGGTGGAGACGCTGATCACCAGCCTTCATGGCGATCCGCGCCACTACGACATCGTCACGCTGGACCGCAGTGTGGAGAAGCGCGAGCGTCTCTATCCGAATTGGGAAATGGAGCGGGTCGAAGCCGACGACATCCGCGCGGTGCTGCAAGAAGCGCTCGAAAGCGCCAAAGACCAAAACAACATCGCAGCACTGAGGCGTATTCTGGAGCACCTTGATCTGGGTCCGCTGGATACGCTTCACCCTTCTGCCACGCCGCGTAAGGACACCGAAAAATCCCAGCCGGAGCCTCGCTAAGCAGCCGCACGATCTCTATCCGCTGATTGTAGCCATCCGCAGGATCAATTTTACTCCCACTCGATCGTCCCCGGCGGCTTGGAGGTGATGTCGTAGGTCACGCGGTTGATCCCGCGCACCTCGTTCACGATCCGCGCCGAGACACGCCCCAGGAACGCCATCTCAAACGGATACACATCCGCCGTCATCCCGTCGGTGCTCGTCACCGCGCGCAGCGCGCAGGCCATGTCGTAGGTGCGGCCATCGCCCATCACGCCCACCGTGCGCACCGGCAGCAACACCGCGAAAGCCTGCCAGATCTTGTCGTACAGCCCGGCCTTGCGGATCTCATCGAGGTAGACGGTGTCCACCAGCCGCAGCAAGTCGGCCTTCTCCCGCGTGACCTCACCGGGGATGCGGATGGCGAGGCCTGGTCCGGGGAAGGGGTGGCGGCCCACGATCTCCTCCGGCATGCCGAGTTCGCGGCCCAGCGCGCGCACCTCGTCCTTGAACAGGTCGCGCAGCGGCTCCACCAGCTTCATGCGCATCCCTGCCGGAAGCCCGCCGACATTGTGGTGCGACTTGATGGTGACCGAAGGCCCACCCGTGGCCGACACGCTCTCGATCACGTCCGGATACAGCGTGCCTTGGGCGAGGAAATCCGCCCCCCCAATCTTCCCCTGCTCCTCCTCGAACACCTCGATGAACAGCCGCCCGATGGTCTTGCGCTTCACCTCCGGGTCCGTCACGCCGGCGAGCGCGCCGAGGAACAACGCGCTCGCGTCGCGATGCACCAGGGTGATGTTGAAGCGGTCGCGGAAGGTCGCCACGACCTGCTCGCTCTCGCCTGCGCGCATCAAGCCGTGATCGACATAGATGCAGGTCAGCTGGTCGCCGATCGCCTCATGCAGCAGCACCGCGACGACCGAGCTGTCCACACCGCCCGAAAGCCCGCACACCACGCGCCCCTTACCGACCTGGGCGCGGATGCGCGCCACCGCCTCGGCGCGGAAGCCGGCCATGGTCCAATCGCCGGTGCAGCCGCACACGCCATGGGTGAAATTGCGCAGCAGGGCGGCGCCATGCGGGGTGTGCACCACCTCGGGGTGGAACATGGTGCCGTAGTAGTGGCGCACCTCGTCGGCGATCAGCGCGAAGGGCGCGCCCTCGCTCGCTGCCACCACGGCGAACCCCGAGGGCAGCACCGTGATGCGGTCGCCATGGCTCATCCATACGGTCTCGATGGCACCTGGCGCCCAGACGCCCTGGGTGATGGTGCAGGCCCCGGTGACGGCCACCTCGGCCCGGCCGAATTCGCGCGCGTGGCCGCCCTCGACCACCCCACCCAGCATCGCCGCCATCACCTGTTGGCCGTAGCAGATGCCCAGGATCGGCAGGCCTATCGCGAAGACGCCCGCGGGCGGGCGGGGGCTCGCGCCCTCGGTCACGCTGGCGGGGCCGCCCGAGAGGATGATGCCCTTCGCGCCGAAGCCGGCGATGCGCTCGATGGACGCGGTGTAGGGCCAGACCTCGCAATAGACGCCCGACTCGCGCAGGCGGCGCGCGATCAGCTGCGTGACCTGGCTACCAAAATCGAGGATGAGAATGCGGTCGTGTTCCATGACCGACCTTGCACCATACCAGACGCTCACCGGCAAGCGCCCGTTGCGGATCAGGAGGAGGCGGCAGTTTCGTCCATCACCAGCAGCCAGGCCACGTGCGCGATGTAGGTCGGCGCGATGACGGTGATCAGCCGCCCCGCCCAGCGGCGGTACGCGATGAGGAGCGGGGACATCTAGAAACGAAAAAGGCCGGGGAAAGGAATTTCCCCGGACCCCATTCTTTTGTTTTTGGCCATTGGTGCTGGCGATACGGCCAGCACCAGACTTACGCGCTCTGGCCGGAGGTCATCCCACCCTTGTCCATCAGGCTTTCAACCACGGACCAGTCGACGAGCTTCGCCAGGAAGTTGTCGAGGTAGCCGGGGCGCACATTGCGGAAGTCGAGGTAGTAAGCGTGCTCCCACACATCCACGCCCAGGATCGGCGCGCCCTCGCCGGTGGCGACCGGGTTGGAGCCGTTCGGGGTCTTGGTCACCTTCAGCTTGCCGTCCGGGGCAATGATCAGCCACGCCCAGCCGGAGCCGAACTGCGTCACGCCGGCCTGCTTGAAGGCCTCCTTGAAGGCCGCGAAGCCACCCAGATCGGCATCGATCTTGGCGGCGAGCTTGGCGGGCAGCGCCTCGCCACCGCCATTCGGGCTCATCACCTGCCAGAACAGCATGTGGTTCCAATGCTGGCCGGCCTGGTTCAGCACCGGCAGGCCATCCGCACCGGCGCGGCCGGCCTCGGCGACGATGGTCTCAAGGCTCTTGCCGGCGAGGCCCTTGGCCTCGATCAGGCCATTGAGCGCGGTCACATAGGCGTTGTGGTGCTTGCCATGGTGGAGCTCGAGCGTCTCCTGGCACATGCCCTGGCCGGCAAGGGCGGCGGTGGCGTAGGGCAGCGAAGGCAGGGTGAAGGGCATCGGCGTCTCTCCCGTTCTGGATGGTTCTGACCTAAGGGGGGTATGCCATAGCGTCAACGCTTGGCCGATGACGCTATCGCGGAGGAGCTGGCCTTGGCATCACTGGCGGAGCACGTTCGCGCGCGCGATCCGGACCGTTTTCTCGCTGCCATCTTCGCCGCCGCAACGCAGCGGGAGACGCTGTTCACCCTGCTTGCCTACAACGGCGAACTCGCCCGCGCGCGCGAGGCGGCCAGCAATCCCATCGCCGCGCTGATCCGCCTGCAATGGTGGCGCGACGCCATCGCCGAAGCCCGCGCCCGCCGGCCCGCCCGCCGCCATGAAGTGGCCGAGCCGCTGCACGCCGCCATCACTGCGGGCGCGCTGGATGCGGATGCGCTCACCGCCATGGCCGATGCGCGGGAGGCGGAAGCCGAGGCCGATGGCATCCCCACCGCCGCCGCCTTCAGCGCCTATCTGCGCGCCACGGCCGGCGCACTCGCCGTCGCCACCGCGCGGCTGCTGGGTGCGGAGGCCGCCCACCTGCCGCTGATCGAACGGCTCGGCGCCGGCTATGGGCTGGCCGGCGTGTTGCGCTCGGCCCCCCACCTCGCGCGCGCCGGGCGCTGCCTGCTGCCCGCCGCACCGCTGGCCGAGTTGGGTCTGACCCGCGAAGGCGTGATGGCGGAACCACACCTCGCGGCGCCGTTGATCCGGGCCATGGCGGAGGAAGGCGCGGCACGCCTGGCCGAAGCCCGCGCCGAGGCCCGCTTCCTGCCGCGTGGGCTGCTGGCCGCAACCCTGCCGGCGGTGCTCGCGGGGCGCGATTTCGCGCGGCTCGCGAGCGGCGTGGAGGCGGCACCGGCCCGGGGCCTCGCGGACCGCGCAGCGCTAATCGCGGCCGGGCTTCGCGGGCGCGTCTGAGGACGGGATTTTGCTGCAATCCGGGGCGTGTTCGTGCCATGTTCTATCTGCCTGATGTCGCGGAACTTCGAAGCCGCCACCGGATTCATGACCGGCAAGGCGGGACGCGCCGGCAAGCCGGGCGCCGACTCTGTGGCTGGCTTGACGTCGATGCCTACCCATTCGTGAAATTTCCTGAGGCATGAGTGTGTCCGCGTTGCCCTGCGCCGCGGGCGTGGCATCATTGCCGCCATGACACACACAACACGACGCGCCCTGGCCGCACTCGCCTCCCTCTCCCCGATGGCCGCCGCGGCACAGCCGGTCGCGGATGTCTTCGCCGCCGGCGCGGTAAAGACCGCGGTGGAGGCCCTCCTGGAAGGCCAGCCCTGGACCGCCCGCTTCGACACGGTAGGCGCGCTGCGCGACCTGGTTTTGGCCGGCGCCCGCCCGCGCGTGGTGCTGCTGTCCGATGACGCGATTGCTCGGCTTGGCACGGCATCGCTGGTCCTCCCCGGCGGCACGCGCGCCATCGGCCGCACCGGTGTCGCCCTCGCCACCCGCGCCGGGGCACCGCTGCCCGACATCAGCACGCCCGCGGCGCTGCGCGCTGCCCTCCTCGCCACGCCGAGTTTCGCCTATGCCGACCCCGCGCGTGGTGCCACGGCCGGCGCCCATATCGGCCGCCTGCTCGAAAGCCTGGGCATCGCGGAGGCCATGCGCGCCAAGGCCCGCCTCGTGCCCTTCGGCGTCGAGGGCGTGACGCTGGCAGCCAATGGCGAGGTCGCACTCGCGGCCAGCCAGGCGACCGAGATCATCGGCCGCGCGGGCGTCGCTCTGGTGGGCTTCCTGCCTGATCCTGTGCAGCTCTGGACGCCCTATGCCATCGCCGGCCTGCGTGATGCGGCGGACCCGGCGCCGCTGCTCAATCTGTTCACCACGGCAGAAGCCCGTGCAGCCTTCGCGGCCATTGGATTTACCCCTCCATGATCGAGAGGCTCCGCGCCGTCTGGCCGACCCGCCCTGTCAGGCTGCGCCCACCCATTGCGGCTTGGCGCATGCGTTTGCTGGGGCTTGTGTGCGTTCTCGTCGCGGGCGGCATCCTGGGCTACGTGGGCTACGGGCTGGCCCCGGCCATCATCGACGACGTGCAGATGCGCGACCGGGCGCGGGTGGTGCAAATGGCGCGGATCGAGGGCGGACGCTGCTCCTCGCGCCTTGCGCTGCTGCACAGCTGCGACGCGACCATCGTGGCGACGACCAAGGAAGGCGTGGTGCGGCAGTCGCTGCATCACCTGTTCTTCGACATCCATACTGGCAACTGGACCGCACGCGTCATGGCGGATCCGGCGCGCCCCGGCATCTTCGCCACCGATATCGGGCTCGACCGCATCTGGCATCGCATCGGGACGGCACTGTTCATCGCATTGATCGGGCTGTTCGTGCTGGCCGCGCCCTGGCGCCATATCCGGCGCGCCACGGCCGAGCGTCGTCGCGTGAAGGCGTTGTCCGTGCAGGGGTTTTCCCCCGTGGCGCTGGGCATCCAGGGCTGGCAGGGGCAGGTCGTGACCGTTGTCGACCCGCGCGGCGGCGCCCATCGATGGACCATGCCGGCGAAGACCACGCTGTTCGCCGTCGGGCCTGGCCAGGTCCTGGGCGTGGCGGCACCGGGCGGGGAAGCCTTTCCGCTCGATGAAAAGCTCCGTTGGGCCGATTTCACCACCCATGAGCGCGCGGCGCTGAAGCAGGCGCGCACCGCCTGAGGGGCTTGCGTGGCGCTCAGGCTTACTCTCCCATGCCAACAAGGGAACGGTTTGCCTCAACCACGTCAAGGGAAAGAGCAACTGCGATGAAGCGTTTCATGGGCGCCGTCCTCGGCGCATTGATGGCATTGCCGGCTGCCGCGCAGGACCGCGCACTGCTCCAGCTCGACTGGATCCCAAGTGGCGAGCACGCCGCCTATTTCGCGGGTGCCACGCGCGGCTTCTGGCGCGAACAGGGCATCGAGCTCTCGCTCGCCCGCGGCTACGGCTCGGGCGATACCGTCACCAAGGTGGCCGCTGGTGCCGCGCAATTCGGCGTGGCCGATATCGGCGCGGTCCTTGCTGCCCGCGCGCGTCAGAACGTGCCGGTGCGCTCCATCTCCGGCGTCTACACCCACTCGCCGCATTCGCTGTTTGTGCTCCGCTCCTCGGGGATCACGAATTTCCGCGGGCTTGAGGGCCGCCGCATCTCGATCACGCCGGGCAACAGCCACCGCCTGTATTTCCCCGAGGTCGCGCGCCGGGCGGGGACCGACCCCGAGCGCATCACCTGGGTCAACACCGACGCTTCGGCGATGGCCGCGCTGCTGATCTCGCGCCGCGTCGATGCCGCGCCCTTCTTCTCGATCCACCACTACTACCAGAACAAGGCAGCGCGCCGGGCAGGCGAGGAGATCATCGTCCTGCCTTTCGTCGAAACCGGTTTCGCCATTTATTCGACCAGCCTGATCACGACCGATGACATGATCGCCCGCAACCCCGACCTGGTCCGTCGTTTCCTCGCCGGTGCGCAGCGCAGCTTCCAATGGGCCAACGACAACCAGCCCGAGGCCTGCCGCCTACACGTCGCGCGCAACCGCGAGGTCGAGCAGGATGATTGCGAAGGCAGCCTCCGCGCGACCATGGGCTTCGTCTTCAACGAGCATCAGCGCGCCATCGGCCTCGGCCGGTACGAACCCGCCCGCCTCGCCTTCACCTGGCGCACGGTCGCGGAAAGCCTCCAGCTCGACCCGGCCTGGGACCCCCTGCAGGCGGTGAACGCGGCCCTCCTGCCGTGATCGCCATCGATGGTGTGGGAAAGCGCTTCGCCGGCCGGGATGGCGGCGTGGTCCAGGCGCTGGAGGATGTCTGCATCGACATCCGCCCCAGCGAGTTCGTGGCCATCGTCGGCGCCTCGGGCTGCGGCAAATCGACTTTGCTGCGCCTGATCGCGGGCCTCGCGCTACCCACCACCGGCGCCGTGCGGATCGATGGCGCGGTGGTCTCCGGCGCGCGGACCGACACCGCCATGGTCTTCCAGGCACCGACCCTGCTGCCCTGGGCCGATGTCCTGCGCAACGTGACCTTCCCGATGCGCCTGATGCACCGCGCCGGGCGCGACACCGAGGATGCGGCGCGCCGCTTGCTCGCCCGCGCCGGGCTCGAGGGCTTCGAGACCCGCCTGCCGCGCGAACTCTCGGGGGGGATGCAACAGCGCGTGGCCATCTGCCGCGCGCTGCTGCAACAGCCGCGCATCCTGCTGATGGACGAGCCTTTCGGCGCGCTCGACGCGCTGACGCGTGAGGAGATGAGTCTCGAACTCCTCCGTCTGTGGACCGAAAGCCCCATGGCGGTGGTCTTCGTCACCC
>JBKJNV010000298.1:0-4594 GCA_046593435.1 Roseomonas sp. | reverse complement strand
CGTGCCCCGCTTCCTGATCGAGGAGGGTGTTCTCGACCTCGCCACCAGCCCTGCGGTCGGCCTGGTGGTGGAGACCCAGTGCCGGTACCTGGCCCCCATCGCCTTCCCCGACCGCGTGACCTGTGGCCTGCGCTGCGCCCGCATCGGCACATCCTCCGTCCGCTACGAACTCGCGATCTTTCGCAATGACGAGGACACCGCCTGCGCCGAGGGCCACTTCGTGCATGTCTATGTCGAGCGCGCGAACCCCACCCGCACGACGCCCATCCCCGCACGGCTGCGGGTGGCACTCGCGGGGCTGCTGCCCGGCTGAACCACCCCGTTGCACCCCACCGACAAACCCCCGACACTCCCGCCATGACGAAATTCGCACCCCTCGCCCGCCTCGCCATCCTCGATGACTACCAGGGCGTCACGCTCGGGCTCGGCCCCTGGGGCGATGCCCCGCCCAGCCTCGCAATCACCACCTTCCGCGACACGCTGCGGGACCCCGACGCGCTGGTGGAGCGCCTCGCCCCCTTCGACGCCATCCTCGCCATGCGCGAACGCACCCCCTTTCCGCGCGCGGTGCTCGCGCGCCTGCCGAACCTGCGCCTGCTGATCTCGACCGCCGCGCGCAACCGCTCCATCGACCTCGAAGCCTGTGCCGAACTCGGCATCACCGCCTGCGGCACACCCGATGCCGGAGCGCCCACCGTCGACCTCACCTGGGGCCTGATCCTGAACCTGGCCCGCGACATCCCGAACCAGCAGGCAAGCCTGCGCGCCGGCGGCTGGCAGACCAAGGTGGGCATCGGTCTTGAGGGCAAGACCCTCGCCGTGCTCGGCCTGGGCAAGCTCGGCGCCCGCGTGGCCAAGGTCGGCGCCGCACTGGGGATGCGCGTCATCGTCTGGTCGCCGAACCTGACGGATGCCCGCGCCGCCGAAGTCGGCGCCACGCGCGTGGACAAGGCGACGCTGCTCGCCGAAGCCGATGTGCTCACCCTGCATGTGGTGCTGTCGGACCGCTCGCGCGGCATCGTCGGCGCGGCCGACCTCGCGCAGATGAAGCCCACGGCGTTGATCGTGAACACCTCCCGCGGGCCCTTGATCGACCAGCCCGCGCTCATCGCTGCGCTGCATGAAGGCCGCATCGCTGGCGCCGGCCTCGATGTCTTCGACATCGAACCCCTGCCCCCCGGCCACCCCATCCTCACAGCACCCAACACCGTGTTGACGCCGCATCTGGGCTATGTCGCGGAACAGAATTACCGTGCCTACTTCAAGGGCGCGGTCGAGGCGCTCAACGCCTTCGAATCCGGCCACCCCATCAGGATAATGACGCCATGATCCTCATCCCCGGCTGGAACCGCATGCCGCAAGGCGAACGCGACGCCGCCTACAACAATTCCACCGCCGTCGAGGACAGCCCGGCGCTGAACGCCGCGCGCATCAGCGCGAGTGCCACCTTCCGCGCCGCGCATACCGGCCATCTCGATTTGTCCTACGGCGCAAGCCAGCGCGAGCAGTGGGACATCTACCCCGGCAAGGATGCTGCCGCGCCCGTGCTGGCCTTCATCCATGGCGGCTACTGGCAGCGCAACCGGCGCGAGGAATTCGCGGCCCTTGCCGAAGGCGCACTCGCCATGGGCTGGTCGGTCGCGATGTGCGGCTATTCGCTCGGCCCCGACGTGCCCTTCGCCACGCTGTGCGGCCAGATCGAGGCCGCCTTCGACTGGCTGGCCGCGCACGGCAAGGAACACGGCGCGGGGGGGAAGATCATCGCTTCCGGCTGGTCGGCGGGCGGGCACCTCGCGGCCCTGGCCGCCGAACGCCCGGGTGTCGCCGGCGCGCTCGCGATCTCGGGCATCTATGAACTCGCCCCGATCCGCGACACATACCTCAATGAGAAGCTGAACCTGACGGCGGCCGAGATCGCGACCTTCTCGCCCATGCGCCGCCCGGTGGTGATGAAGCCAATCGCGGTCGCCTATGGCGGCACCGAACTGCCCGAACTGCGCCGCCAAAGCCGCGACTTCCACCGCTTGCGCGCCGAAGCCCAGGCGCCCGGCCCGCTGATCCCGGTGCCGGGTGCAGACCATTTCCGGGTGCTCGACGCGCTGCAAAAGCCCGGCGGCCTGCTGCTGCGCGCCGCGGCGGACCTGCTGCAATGAGCTGGTCCGGCACGCTGGCCGCCATCCACATCGCGGAGCGGGCCGCCGCCCCGATGCGCGCGCTGGACGCGGCGCGGCTGATCGAAGGCGTGGGCATCGATGGCGACCGCTACGCGACCGCCACCGGCACCTACAGCCACAAGCCGGCCGCCGACCGGCAGGTGACCCTGATCGAGACCGAGACGCTGGACGCGCTGCTGCGCGACCATGACATCATCCTCACGCCCGAAGAGACGCGGCGCAATTTTGTCACGCTCGGGGTGCCGCTGAACCACCTGGTGGGGCGCGAATTCTGGGTGGGCGACACGCTGCTGGTTGGGGGCCGGCTGAACGTGCCGTGCCTGTTCCTCGAAGACCTGCTGGGCAAACCGGTGTTCAAGCCGCTGATCAACCGCAGCGGGCTGAACTGCATGATTCTGAAGGGCGGGACGGTGCGGGTGGGAGACAGCATCCGGCCGGTGTGAATTCAGATTTGAGGTGGTAATGGTATGAAAAATATCTCGCGTAATGTCTTTTCTTTGAAAGCACTAATTTATGGTCTTGCGATCTGCGCGGCTTTGAGTATTGTACTTTACTCGGCATTGTTTGTTTTTTCTATGTATAAAAACTTCTCATATGCTCATTTTGTTGGTCTTTTGTTTCTTTGGCAAACGCAGATAGGAGCATCTTTCGCTATCCTCGCGGGCAGTTTGGCTGCGAGCGTTGTTTTAGAGCAGACTTCATCAGCACGAAACATTGAAAAACAAAAAAGAGCCAATCGTAAAGAGGCTCTTCGCGCCATACTCCCGCTTGCTTTAATGAAAATGTCCGACTACGCCGAGCAATCAGTAGATCTCTGCGAGGACATGATTACAAATAGTCGAAACGGTCTCGGCCAAAATTCTACCCACAAAGCTACAGATATACCAAACGACTGGATTTTAACCCTTACCGAGTTCATTGAACACTCTGATGACGCTGATCGCCAGCCATTTATTGAGACGATTAAAAAGACCCAAATTCAGCATTCCAGAGTAAAAGGGCTTGTGGCACGCGTAGATGGTAAGAAGCCCCATCAAATTGCCCTTCGGCAGAATGCAATTGAGTCATGCATTGACTCTCTGGAAATCCATGCGCGTGCGTCGCGACTGTTTGAATACAGCAGGGGTGATAGAGACAACGTTCCACACTCCTTGAGCAAGGATGATGTAAAAACTTCTGCCAGACTCCTGTTAACTCCGGGACAGTATGAAACTGAGATCCTAGAAGCTGTGGATCGAAGGACGTTCAAGTAAAAGCGGCGACAAGAAATCCAAGCGCTTGCTGCGGCCCTTTTTATAGGCTTCAGCGCTAACAAAGCCCCTCACCCCGCCAAAAACCGCCGCACCCCCTCCCCCAGCACGCTCACGCCCAGCGCCAGGTCCTCCTCCTTCGTATCCTCCGCCCAGTGATGGCTGATGCCCCCGATCGAAGGCACGAACAGCATCACCACCGGCAGCTTCTGCGCGATGATCTGCGCATCATGCCCCGCCCCTGACGGCATGCGCGTCCACACACCCGGCGCCAGCGTCTCCGCCGCCCCCTCCAGCGCACAAATCATCGCCGGATTGCACAGCGCCGGCGTGTCCAGCCGGATCGCCTCCAGCCGCGCGGTGCACCGCTCCCGCCGATTGCTCTCCTGCACAAGGCGTTGCAGGGCAGTGTGCAGCCGCTCCAGCACCGCCACCTCGATGTCGCGGAACTGGAACAGCACCTCGGCACGGCCTGGAATGATCGAGGGCGCATCGGGCTCCAGCCGGAACCGCCCCGTTGTCCACACCGTCCGCTCCCCGCACAGCAGCGGAAAGGCCGCATCCACCGCGGCGAGAAGCCGCACGGCGGCAAGCCCCGCATCGCGCCGCTCCGCCATGGTGGTGCCACCGGCATGGTCCTGCTGGCCCTCGAAGACGATGCGGAACTGCCAGATCGCGACGATCCCGGTGACCACGCCGATGCGCAGCCCGGCGCGCTCCAGCTGCGTCCCCTGCTCGATATGCATCTCGAAGAAGCCCTTGTAGCGGCCCGCCTCCAGCGCGAGGCGCGGCACCCCCGCAAGCCCCGCACCCGCCAGCGCATCGCGCATCGGCATCCCCGAAGTGCGGTCCTTCGCCCCATCGATCTCGGCCTCGGGCAGGTCCCCGATCATCGATCGGCTGCCGGGAAACCCGACCGAGAAATGCCCCTCCTCATCGGCGAAGGCGCAGACATCCACCGGCAGGCCCGCGCGCGCGAGTGCCAAGGCGCCCACTACGCCGAGTGCGCCATCCAACCACCCCGCCTCATTCTGGCTCTCGATATGGCTTCCCGACAGCACATGCGGCCCCGCACCCTTGTGCCGCCCAAAGACATTGCCGATGCCGTCCATGGTCGGCTCCAGCCCGCATTCCGCAAGCTTGGCCATCAGCCATCGGCGGCTTTCCATG
>JBKJNV010000052.1:0-3316 GCA_046593435.1 Roseomonas sp. | reverse complement strand
GGCGAAGTGGCTGGGCCTGGAGAAGCTGCAGCACTGGGACCGCAACGCGCCGCTGCCCGACCAGGACGACACCCTGATCCCGTGGGACCAGGCGAGCGAGCGCGTGCTCGCCAGCTACGGCGCCTTCTCCCCGGAACTCGCCGCGATCGGCGCGCGCTTCTTCCAAAAACCCTGGATCGATGCCGCCCTGCGTCCCGGCAAGGCCTCGGGTGCCTTCGCGCACCCCACCGTACCCTCCGCCCACCCCTACCTGCTGCTGAACTATCATGGCCGCGCGCGCGACGTGATGACGCTGGCCCATGAGCTTGGCCACGGCGTGCACCAAATGTTGGCTGCCGGCCAGGGCTACCTGATGTCCTCCACCCCGCTGACCCTGGCCGAGACCGCCTCCGTCTTCGGCGAGATGCTGACCTTCCGCGCGCTGCTGGACACCGAGACCGACCCCAAGCGCCGGCGGCTGATGCTCGCCTCCAAGGTCGAGGACATGCTGAACACGGTGGTCCGCCAGATCGCCTTCTACCGCTTCGAGACGCTGCTGCATGATGAGCGCAAAAAGGGCGAGATCAGCCCCGAGCGCATCGGCGAGATCTGGATGGAGGTGCAGCGCGAAAGCCTCGGCCCCGCCTTCGACTTCACGCCCGATTACGCCGTCTACTGGGCCTATATCCCGCACTTCGTGCACACGCCCTTCTACGTCTATGCCTATGCCTTCGGGGATTGCCTGGTGAACGCGCTCTACGGCGTCTACCAGGACGGCGTCGTGCCGGATTTCGAGCAGAAATACCTCGCCATGCTGCGCGCCGGCGGCACGCTGCGGCACAAGGATCTGCTCGCCCCCTTCGGCCTCGACGCATCCGACCCCGCCTTCTGGGCGCGCGGGCTGGATGTGATCAGTGGCTTCATCGATGAGCTGGAGCGTGCCGATGGCTGAGGACCGGTCTACCTTTTTCGGTGAGTTCAAGCGCATGGCGCGCACCTCCGGTGCCGTGGGCGGCATCGCCGCGCGCGTCGCGGGCCAGCGCCTGCTGGGCATGAAGACCGACAAGGCGGCGCACGCCGAGGACCTCAAGGCCATCCTCGGCGGCCTCAAGGGGCCGTTGATGAAGGTGGCGCAGTTCCTCTCCACCGTCCCCGACGCGCTGCCGCCCGAATACGCGGAAGAACTCGCCCAGCTCCAGGCCAATGCACCGCCCATGGGTTGGGCCTTTGTCCGCCGCCGCATGACCGCCGAACTCGGCGCGGGTTGGGAATCCCGCTACGCCGAATTCGGGCGTGAGGCCGCGGCCGCCGCCTCGCTCGGCCAGGTGCACAAGGCGCGGCTGCTCGATGGCACCCCCGTCGCGTGCAAGCTGCAATACCCCGACATGGTGAGCGTGGTCGAAGCCGACCTCCGCCAGCTCAAGCTCGCGATGAGCGTCTACCAGCGCATGGATTCCACCCTCGAAAATGGCGACGTCTATGCCGAGATGGCCGACCGCCTGCGCGAGGAGCTGGACTACAAGCGCGAGGCCGCGCAGATGCGCCTGTACGGCATCATGCTCGACGGCGTCCCCGGCGTGCGCGTCCCGCGCCCCTATGACGAGCTGACCACCAAGCGGCTGCTGACGATGAGCTGGCTCGAAGGCCGCCCCATCATGAAGCGGATCGAGGAGCAACCCTCCCAGGAGGAGCGCAACGCCTATGCGCGTGCGCTGTTCCGCGCCTGGTACGTGCCCTTCTACCGCTACGGCGTGATCCATGGCGACCCGCATCTGGGCAACTACCAGGTGCATTCCGAAGCCCCGGAAAACGATGGTGTGGGCATCAACCTGCTCGACTACGGCACCATCCGCGTCTTCCCCCCCCGCTTCGTGGGCGGCGTCATCATGCTGTATGAGGCGGTGCGCGACGGCGACGAGGAGAAGGCCGCCGAGGCCTACCGCATCTGGGGTTTTAGGGACCTCAAGCGCGAGACGATGGACGTGCTCAGCATGTGGGCCAAGTTCCTCTACGAGCCACTGCTCGATGACCGCGTCCGCCCGATCCAGGACAGCACCGACCTTAGCTATGGCCGCAAGATCGCCGAGCAGGTGCATAAGGGGCTGAAGGCCACGGGACCCGTGCGCATCCCGCGCGAATTCCCGCTGATGGATCGCGCCGCGGTCGGCCTGGGCAGCGTCTTCCTGCGCCTTAAGGCGGAGGTGAACTGGCACCAGCTGTTCCACGAGCTGGTCGCCGATTTCTCCGAACAGGCGCTGGCGGAACGGCAGGCGGCGGCGCTACTGAAGGCGGGCGTGCCCGCCGTGGTCTGATGCCGCCGGCCCGTGATGCCGGCGCGAGCGGCGAATGACGCGGACGAAGCTCCGTGTTTCCGCGCTGCTGCGCCGTGAGATCGGCCGCCGGGCACCCATTGCCGCCGCCGTCATCCGCAGCCCAAGCTGACGTGCATCAACGGCAGGACACCCGCATGGCCCACGCCATCGAAACCCTCGCGCAATTCGCCGCCAGCACCGGCTGGGACGACATCCCCGCCCCCGTGCAGCGCCGCGCGAAGCTGATCCTGCTGGACACCATCGCGGTGATGCTCGCCGGCAGCGCACGTCCGGAGATGCGCGCCCTGCAGGCGGGCCTCGCATCCACGGCCGGCAGCGGCGCCACGGTCTTCGCGCCCGGAATGCCCATCGCCGACCCGCGCAGTGCGGCCCTGCTCAACGGCATGGCCGGCCGCGCGGTGGAAATGACCGAGGGCGTGCGCGGCCTCCAGGCCGCCGTCCATATCCTGCCCGCCATCCTCGCCATCGGCGAGCAGCGCGGCGCGAATGGCCGCCAAGTTCTGGAAGCCTTCACCCTCGGCTACGAGCTCGCCGCGCGGCTGGGCCTGGGCTTCACCCCGCACCGCATGGCGCACCCCAATGGCCAGATCTCGCTGCTCGGTTCCGCCGCCGGCGGGGCGCGGCTGCATGGGCTGGACGGCGCGGGCATCAGCCTGTCCATGCGCATCGCCAGCCTGATGATGATGCTGCCGAGCTACACCAACACCGGCACCGGGGCCACCGCGCTGA
Source organism: Roseomonas sp. (assembly GCA_046593435.1). Taxonomy (GTDB): domain Bacteria; phylum Pseudomonadota; class Alphaproteobacteria; order Acetobacterales; family Acetobacteraceae; genus Plastoroseomonas. The sequence continues at coordinate 275 of JBKJNV010000052.1, read as the reverse complement.
ACTTCCCCGCGGGCATGGGGGGCATCGCCGGCGTGATGGCCCCCGAGATGGCGCGTGCGGGGTTCTTCGCGCAGCCCGATTCGGTGGAGGAAGCCCTGGGTGTGATGATCGGCACCGGCTTCGACCCCGCGCCCCTGCTGCCCGGCCTTGGGCAGGACTGGCAGATGCTGCACAATTATTTCCGCTTCTATGCCTGCTGCAACCCGATCCACCCCATGCTCGACAGCCTGGCCGATGTGCTGGCCGAGCTGCGCCCCGCGCCGGGCGACATCGCG
>JBKJNV010000022.1:0-4271 GCA_046593435.1 Roseomonas sp. | reverse complement strand
CGCCGGCATGGGGGCGGGCGGCGGCGGCCATGATGGCGGCCCAGGCGGTTTCGGTGTTCATGCGGCGGACCCTCCGGGGTGATGGTGGCGGGCTGATGGCGGGGCTGGCAATCTTGCACCCATGACACAACGACGTGCTTTGCTGCTGGCCGCCCTTATCCTGCCGGGCGCCGCCTCCGCCCAGCGGCTCGGGCCCGTCACCGCCGACAGCGCGGCCGGGGCCATCCTGGTGGCCCGGCTGCGGGCGGGTGGCCTGGTGCTGTTCTTCCGCCACGCCGACACCGCCGGCGAGCCCTGCGACCGCAGCTTCCGCGTGGGCGACCGGGCCGGCCAGCGCAACATCTCGCCGGCCGGCCGAGCACAATCGGTCGCCATCGGCGCACGTCTCGCCTCCTTAGGCATTCCCATCGCAGATCCGATCCTGGCCGGGCCGGTGTTCCGCGCCCGCGACACGGCTGAGGCCGCTTTCGGCGCGGCGCGCATGCGCGTCACCGACAGCCTGCTGGCCGATGATTATGCCGGCGGACGGCTGGACTGGGTGCTCGCCGAGCATCGCCGGCTGTTCGGCGACGCCCCGCCCGCGGGGCAGAACAGGGTGCTGGTCGGCCACCGCACGCCGGCCATCATGGTGATCGGCGATGCGGTCGCCGGTCGCGCCTTCCCCGAGGGTGCGGCGCTGGTCCTGGCACCCGGCGAGGCGGGTGCATTCACCCTGCTCGGCATCCTGGACATCGTGCCCTCGCCCTCCGGCGGCTTCCATAATTGCGGCTGAGCACGGGCAGCCTTGCCCCGGCGCTTGGCGCCGCATAGCCTCGCGGAAAACGGGAGGAAATAAAATGCATCGGAGAGGTCTGCTCGCAGGCATGGGCGGTGCCCTCGCCTGCCCGGCCATCGTCCAGGCGCAGGCCGAATGGCCCGGCACGCGCCCCGTCCGCATCATCCAACCGAGCCAGGCCGGCAGCCCCGCCGACGTCTACGCGCGCCTCTACGCCGAGCATTTCTCGCGCGCGACGGGCGGCACCTTCGTGGTGGAAAACCGCGTCGGCGGCACCGGGACCATCGGCACCGCGGCGGTGCTGCAGGCACCCCATGATGGCTGGACGCTGCTGTTCACCTCCAATACATCCCACGTCGCGGCGCCACTCGTCCTCCGCAACCTCCCCTATGATCCGGTGCGCGATTTCCAGGCCATCGCCGGGCTGTACCACTACGGCATGATGCTGATCATCAACCCGCAGATCCCCGCGCGCACCACGGCCGAATTCATCAACTGGGGCAAAGCCCGCCGCCAGGGCGTGAACATGGCCTCGGTCGGCCTGGGCAGCGTGGGGCACATGACGGCGGAGCGCTTCTACCTGCGCGCCGGCTTCCAGCGCGTGCACATCCCCTATCGCGGCGGCCCCTCCGCCATCCTCGCGCTGAGCCAGGGCGAGTGCGACTACATCTTCGACAATATCGGCAATTCCGGCGCCTTCATCCGCGAGGGTCGGCTGCGCGGACTCTCCCTCACGGGCCGCCAGCGCGCCGCACAGATGCCCGAGGTTCCGACCTTGATGGAGGAGGGCATGCCCGACTTCACCCAGGATGTCTGGTTCGGCGTCTGGGGTCCCACGGGGATGCCGCGCGCCATCGTCGAACGCGTAAATGCGGAATCCAACCGCTGGCTCAACACCCCCGAGATCCGCGCCCGCATGGCCCAATCCGCACACCAGAGCATGGAAGGCCCGCCCGCGCGCATGCACGAATACTGGATGGAGGACCGGCGCCTCTGGACCGATATCGTGCGTGAGGTCGGCGCCTCGCTGGAGTAGCGCGGTCCTTGGACAAGTTCACCGCGCTGAGCGTCTTCGCGCGCGTGGTCGAGCATGGCGGCTTCACCGCCGCCGCCGGTCGGCTGGGCCTCTCGCCCTCCGCCGTCACCAAGACCATCGCGCGACTGGAGGATGAGCTGGCCACGCAGCTGTTCACCCGCACCACGCGGCGCCTGCGCATCACCGATGACGGGCAGGCCTTCTACGAACGCTGCATCCGGGTGCTGGCCGAGCTGGAGGAGGCGGAGAGCATCCTCCGCCAGGGCAGCGTCGTCGCGCGCGGCCGCATCCGCGCCGTGGTGCCGCTGAGCTTCGGGCGCGTCACGCTGGCCCCCGAACTGCCGGCCTTCTTCGCGCGGCACCCGGAAGTGAGCCTCGACCTGCATTTCTCCGACGGGCAGGTGGACCTGATCGCGGAGGGGTTCGACGTTGCCGTGCGCACCGGGAATTTCTCCGACTCGCGCCTGACGACGCGGCTGCTGACGCGCGGGCCGCAGGTGACCGTTGCCGCACCCAGCTACCTCGCGCGCTGCGGCGAACCCGCCGTGCCGCAGGAGCTGCGCGAACACAACTGCCTCATTAGCCGCTTCGGACCGGAGTGGAGCTTTGTGGACACCGATGGCCGGCCACTGACCCTGCGCGTGCGCGGCAATGCCGTGATCAACAGCGGCGACGCGCTGCGGGAGACGGCGGTGGCCGGCACCGGCATCGCGCAGGGAACCTGGTGGCTGTACCGCAAGGACCTCGAACGCGGTGACCTGCGGCCGATCCTGGGCGCCTTCGCGGCGGAGGGCGCGCCAGTGTCGGTGCTGTATCCGCAGCAGCGGCACATGGCGCCGAAGCTGCGGGCGTTCATTGATTTTCTGGTGGGGATTACGCGGAGCGGGTGAACGAAGGCCGGGGAAATTCTTTTCCCCGGCTTACTCCCAAGGCGCCTTGAACGGCGGCGGCGGCACCACCTCGAACGTGTTCAGCTGCATCGCCAACAGGCTGTAGTAGCCGACCAACCCCGTCAGCTCGACGCAGCCCTTGTCGCCCAGCAGCGCGTTCGCGGCGGCATAGGTCGCGTCATCCACGCGGTTCGTGCGCAGCATGGTGCGCACGAAAGCCACCACCACGCGGTCCGCATCGCTGTCGAAGGGGATTTCCGCGGCGTCGGTGCCGATGGCGGCGATCACCGCCTCCGGCACGCCCTGCTTGGCCGCGATCGGGGCATGGGCGAACCATTCATAGCCGGCGCGCCAGTGATGGCCGACGCACAGGATCGCCAGCTCGCGCAGGCGCATCGGCACGGAGCAATCGAAGCGGATGAACACGCCCAGCTGCTCAACCCGCGCGCAAAGCTCCGCGCTGGTGATCAGCGCGGTGAAGGGGCCGCGGACGGAACCACGCGCGCCGGAGGCGATGCGATGCCATGCTTCCTGCTGCGCGGGGTCCAGGTCCTCGCGCACCAGCGCCGGAAGGCGGGGCATTATTCGGCCGCCACGCGCATGGCCGGCGCGAAGGCGGGCATCACCTCGCGCGCAAAGGCGCGAAGATTGGCCGGAGAGGCGTTGGGATCCACCAGCAGGATGTTCGTCGCACCGCCCGCTTCGAGCAGGCGCAGCCGCGCGATGATCTCGTCCGGCATGCCCAGCAGCGGCGCGGTGTCCTGCTCCACACTGTCGGCCAGCTTGCCGCGCGCGAGGTCCCCGATCACCCCCACCACGCGCTTGCGCGTCGCATAGGCGGCTTCGCGTTCTTCCTCGGAATGGATCATCTGCAGCGCGCGTGCCACGCCCACCATGTTGGAGTGGTAGGCGCGGCCGATGGCGGCGCATTCGGCGCGGAAGATCGCGATGCGCTCGATCACCTGGTCCACCTGGGCCAACTGGTCGAGCAACAGACAAAAGCCCTCGCGCGCGGCGCGGCGGATGGAATCCAGGCCGCCGGCGGCGAGCCAAAAGGGCGGGTGCGGGGCCTGCAACGGCGCGGGTTCGACCAGGAAATTCTCGAAATGCCAGCGCTTGCCGTGATGAGTGAATCGCTCATCTCCGGCCCAGGCCTTCTTGATGACCGCGATGCATTCGTCGAAGCGCTCCGACGCTTCCTCGATGGGGATGCAGAAGGCCTCGAATTCCGACTTGCGATAGCCCTTGCCGACGCCGAAATCGAAGCGCCCGCCGGACAGCAGATCAAGCGTGGCGGCCTGTTCCGCGATCAGCACCGGGTTGTGCCACGGCAGCACCACCACGGCCGTGCCAAGCCGGATATTCGTGGTCTTGGCGGCCAGGTAGGCGAGCAGCGTCAGCGACGCCGAAACCTGGCCCTGCCCGGTCGAGTGATGCTCCACCATGAACATGTGCTTGAAGCCGAGGCGGTCCGCCTCCTGCACATATTCGATGAAGCTGGTGTAGCCCTGGCTGTCCTCGATCCCGACGCTGCGCTTGGTGCGGGCGCCACCGAACAATCCGAATTGCA
>JBKJNV010000474.1:0-2513 GCA_046593435.1 Roseomonas sp. | reverse complement strand
CATCGCCAAGCTCGGCCAGCTGTATCGCGATGAGGGGCGCAGCTGCACCTTTGTCGCCGGCGACACCTTCCGTGCCGCCGCCGTCGAACAATTACAGGTCTGGGCGGAGCGCACGGGAGCGGGCCTCGCGGCACCTTCGAAGCCAGGGGCGGATGCCGCGGGCCTCGCCTTTGACGCGCTGACGGCGGCGCGCGCTGCAGGGACGGATGTGCTGCTGATCGATACCGCCGGCCGCCTGCACAACAAATCCGCGCTGATGGAGGAGCTGAAGAAGCTGGTCCGCATCATCAAGCGCGTGGACCCCACCGCGCCGCACAGCGTGTTGCTGGTACTGGATGCGACGACCGGCCAAAACGCCGTGCAGCAGACGAAGATTTTTTCCGAGATGGTGGACGTCACCGGCCTTGCGGTGACCAAGCTGGACGGCTCGGCCAAGGGCGGTGTCGTCGTGGCGCTGGCGCAGGAGTTCGGCCTGCCCGTCCACATGGTCGGCGTCGGCGAAAAGGCCGCCGATCTGCGCCCCTTCGATGCGCGCGACTACGCACGCGGCCTGATGGGCCTGTAGAATTCAGCAGAATTCATCGGGCGTGGCCTGTCGCCGCGGCCAGCCGCTGCTATAAGCCCGCCCCATGATCCGCCTCGACAACATCTCCAAGCAGAATGGCCGCCAGCTTCTCTTCATCGAGGCCTCGGCCGCGTTGCAGCGTGGCGAGAAGATCGGCCTCGTGGGTCCCAACGGCGCCGGCAAATCCACGCTGTTTCGCATGATCACTGGCCAGGACCAGCCCGATGAGGGCCTGGTGCTGATGGACCGCGGCGTCACCATCGGCTTCTTCAGCCAGGATGTGGGCGAGATGTCCGGGCGCTCCGCGGTGGCCGAGGTGATGGATGGTGCCGGCGACGTCAGTACCGTCGCCGCCGAGCTGGCTTCGCTGGAAGCCGCCCTGGCGGACCCCGACCAGGCCGACCAGATGGATGCGCTGATCGAGCGTTTCGGCGAGGTGCAGGCACGCTTCGAGGAACTGGGGGGCTATGCATTGGATGGCCGCGCGCGGGAGGTGCTGGCGGGGCTCAGCTTCAGCCAGGAGATGATGGAGCGCGATGTCGGCGCGCTGTCGGGCGGGTGGAAGATGCGCGTGGCCCTAGCCCGCATTCTGCTGATGCGCCCGGATGTGATGCTGCTCGATGAGCCGTCCAACCATTTGGACCTCGAGAGCCTGATTTGGCTGGAGGAATTCCTCGCCGGTTATGACGGCGCGCTGATGCTGACCTCGCATGATCGCGAGTTCATGAACCGCGTCATCAACAAGGTCATCGAGATCGATGGCGGCACGCTGACCGCCTTTTCTGGCGACTACGAATTCTACGAGGCGCAGCGCGCGATGAATGAGCGCCAGCAGCAGGCACAGTTCGAACGCCAGCAGGCGATGCTGGCGAAGGAGATCAAGTTCATCGAGCGCTTCAAGGCGCGCGCCTCGCACGCCGCCCAGGTGCAGAGCCGGGTGAAGAAGCTCGAGAAGATCGACCGCGTGGAACCGCCCAAGCGCCGCCAGGCCATGGCCTTCGATTTCCTCCCCGCGCCGCGTTCGGGCGACGATGTGGTGAACCTGCGCGGCGTGCACAAACGCTATGGCAGCCGGGTGATCTATGAGGGGCTGGATTTCCTGGTGCGCCGGCGCGAACGCTGCTGCGTGCTCGGCACCAATGGCGCCGGGAAATCAACGCTGCTGAAGCTGGTGACCGGCGAGACGGAGCCCGATGAGGGCCGCGTCGTTCTGGGCGGCAGCGTGAAGCTGGGCTATTTCGCGCAGCATGCGATGGAGCTGCTCGACGGCGAGCGCACGGTGTTCCAGACCCTCGAGGACGCCTTCCCGCTCGCGCCGCAGGGATCGCTGCGCGCGCTTGCAGGCGGCTTCGGCTTTTCCGGCGATGAGGTGGACAAGACCTGCCGCGTGCTCTCGGGCGGGGAGAAGGCGCGGCTGGTCATGGCGGTCATGCTCTATGACCCGCCCAATTTCCTGGTGCTGGATGAGCCGACCAACCACCTGGACATGGCGACGAAGGAAATGCTGATCGCCGCACTCGCGCAGTATGAGGGGACCATGCTGTTCGTCTCGCATGATCGGCATTTTCTGGCCGCGCTGTCGAACCGGGTGCTGGAGCTGACGCCGGAGGGGATCCACCAGTACGGGGGTGGGTACACGGAGTATGTGGCGCGCACGGGGCATGAGGCGCCGGGGCTGCATAAGTAAGGCCGGGGAAAGGAATTTCCCCGGACCCCATTCTTTTATTTTTGGCTTTTTGGTGCGGCGGCTAAGCGCGGGCTACCCTGGCCAAGGCGGTTCCGGCTGCGTGACCGTCCCATTGATAAAAATAAAAGATGGGGCGCAAACGTATACGTTTGCGGGGGGAATTCATTCCCCCATGCTGTCATCAAAGAGGACCTCGCCATGCATCCCATCGCCCGCACCCCCATCCCCAACCTCGCCGACATGCCGCCCGATATCCGCGAG
>JBKJNV010000397.1:0-5791 GCA_046593435.1 Roseomonas sp. | reverse complement strand
TTTCCGACGCGAGACATCTCTATGCTCCCCTCAGAACACGCGGCAGAGGACTTCGCCGCCAACATTGGCGGCGCGGGCCTCGATGTCGCTCATCACGCCGCGCGGCGTGGAGAGGATGGAAATGCCCAGGCCATTGTAGAACTTCGGCAGCTCCTTGATCTTGGAGTAGACACGGCGGCCCGGCTTGGAGACGCGGGTGATCTCCTTGATGGCCGGCTCGCCCTCGGCATATTTCAGCTCGATGGCGATGAGCTTGATGCCGGGACGAACATCCTCGGTCTTCCAAGCGCGAATGAAGCCTTCGCGCTTGAGAACATCGAGGACGTTCTCCCGCAGCTTCGAGGCGGGGGCCACACAACGGCTCTGACGAGCGCGCTGCGCATTGCGGATGCGGGTGAGCATATCGCCCAACGGATCTGACATGGACATCTTCGCGGGCCCTTACCAGCTCGCCTTGACCACACCGGGGATCTGGCCACGCGAGGCCAGCTCCCGGAACTGGTTCCGGCAGAGCTTGAATTTCTGGTAGTTGCCGCGCGGCCGCCCGGTGATCTCGCAGCGCAGGCGCACACGGTTAGCGGCACCATTGCGCGGGAACTGCGCGAGCTTCAGCGTCGCCTCGAACCGCTCCTCGACCGGGAGCTCCTTGTCCATGATGATCGCCTTGAGCTTGGCGCGCTTCGGCGCATGCGCCTTGGCGAGCTTCTCGCGCCGCTTGTTCTTCATGATCGACGAAGTCTTCGCCATTAAACCCTCCGGAACCTGCGCGAGAGCATCGCGCGGTTTTCCAACATCACTTCTGGAACGGAAGCTGGAACGCTGTGAGCAGCGCCTTCGCTTCCTTGTCAGTCTTGGCCGTGGTCACGAATACGATGTCCATGCCGCGCACCGTGTCCACCTTGTCGTAGTTGATCTCGGGGAACACGATCTGCTCCTTCAGGCCAAGGCTGTAATTGCCCCGCCCGTCAAAGCCACGATTGCCGGGAATGCCGCGGAAGTCGCGGACGCGCGGCAGCGCTATGGTCACCAGCCGGTCGAGGAACTCATACATCCGCGCCTTGCGCAGCGTGACCTTGCAGCCGATCGCCTGGCCTTCGCGGATCTTGAAGCCCGCGATCGCCTTCTTGGCGCGGGTGCGCACCGGGCGCTGGCCCGCGATGGCGGTGAGATCACCCACTGCAGCGTCGAGCTTCTTCTGGTCGCCGGCGGCTTCGCCCACGCCCATGTTGATCACGATCTTCTCGAGCTTGGGCACCTGCATCGCGTTCTTGTAGCCGAATTCCTCGGAGAGCTGCTTGCGCACCGTCTCGTCGTAGAACTTGCGCAGCCGCGGCTGCTCGGCCGGGGAGGCCGCGGCCTTGCCGGGAGCGGCGCCGATCGGCGCGTCCTTGGCACGGTCGGCCTTGGCAGCCTTCTTCGAGGCCGCGGGACCCATGCGGTTCTGGGATTCGCTCATTGGTCGAGAACCTCACCGGAGGGGCGCGCCACCCGGACCTTCTTGCCACCGATTTCGGCAAAGCCGACGCGGGTTGGCTTGTTCGACTTCGGGTCAATCAGCGCGAGGTTGGATAGCGCGATCGGCGCCTCCTTCTCGATGATCCCGCCAGGCTGGCCCATGCCGGCCGGCTTCTGATGGCGCTTGACCATCTGCCGCCCCTGCACAAGCGCACGGCCTTCATCGGTCATCACGCGCAGAACTTCGCCGCGCTTGCCCTTGTCCTTGCCGGTGGTCACCTCGACGGTGTCCCCCTTACGGATTTTCGCGGCCATGATTACAGCACCTCCGGCGCGAGGGAGATGATCTTCATGTACTTCTTCGCACGCAGCTCGCGCACCACGGGCCCGAAGATGCGGGTGCCGATCGGCTCGCCCTGCTTGTTGATCAGCACGGCCGCGTTCGTGTCGAAGCGGATGGCCGTGCCGTCAATGCGGCGCACCGGGTAGGAGGTGCGGACGATGACGGCGCGATGCACCTCACCCTTCTTCACCTTGGCGCGCGGGATTGCTTCCTTGATGGAGACCACGATCACGTCGCCCACGCCGGCAAAGCGCCGCTTCGAGCCACCGAGCACCTTGATGCACTGGACGCGACGCGCACCGGAATTGTCGGCGACCTCGAGATTGGCTTCAACGCCGATCATGGGGTGGCCCCTTCAGCGACCGGCGCCGGCGCGGCGTCAGCAGCGCGGAGGAACTCCGGCAGCGCAACAGCCTCGCCATTGCGCTGCACGACGACCCAGCTTTTCAGCTTGGAGATCGGGCGGCACTCCTGGATCTGCACGGTGTCGCCTTCCTTGCAGAGGTTCGCGTCGTCATGCGCGACGTAGCTCTTCGAGCGACGGATGAACTTCTTGTACAGCGGATGCATGATGCGACGCTCGACAAGAACAGTGATGCTCTTGTCCATCTTGTCGCTCGTGACCCGCCCGGTGAGGACGCGCTTCGGCATGGCCGGCTGTCTCCTCTTTCTTTGTCAGGCGTTGGAGGCGGTGGCGCGGGCGCGCTCCGCCAGGATGGTTTTGACCCGCGCAATGTCGCGTCGCACCAGCTTGACGCGGCTGACCGCTTCAAGCTGACCCGTCGCGCGCTGGAAGCGCAGGTTGAATTGTTCTTTCCGGAGATCCAGGAGCATGCCCTGCAACTCGTCGGGGCTCTTCGCCCGCACATCGACAATCTTCGTCACGGCTCAGGCCTCCGCGCCCAGGCGCACGATGAACTTGGTCTTGATCGGCAGCTTCGCAGCACCGAGCGAAAGCGCTTCCCGCGCGAGATCCTGCGGCACGCCGTCGATCTCGAACATGATGCGGCCAGGCTTGACGCGGGCCACCCAGTACTCCGGCGCACCCTTGCCCGAGCCCATGCGGACTTCCGCGGGCTTGGTCGAGACGGGCACATCCGGAAAGATCCGGATCCAGACGCGGCCGGCGCGCTTCATCGCACGTGTGATCGCGCGGCGAGCCGCCTCGATCTGGCGCGCGGTGATGCGCTCCGGCTCCATGGCCTTCAGGCCATAGGCGCCGAAATCCAACGAGAACCCGCCCTTGGCGAGGCCCTTGATGCGGCCCTTATGGGCCTTTCGAAACGTCGTGCGCTTTGGTTGCAGCATTGTCCTAATTCCTCAGCGCTGCGGCGCTTGTTCGGCGGCGCGCTTGTCCTGCGCCATCGGGTCATGGGCGAGGATCTCGCCCTTGAAGACCCAGACCTTCACGCCGCAGGTGCCATAGGTGGTCATGGCGGTGGCGGTGCCGAAATCGATGTCCGCACGCAGCGTATGCAGCGGAACGCGACCTTCACGATACCACTCGGCGCGCGCGATCTCGGCGCCGCCAAGACGGCCGGAGCAATTGATCCGGATGCCCAGTGCGCCAAGGCGCATGGCGGACTGCACGGCGCGCTTCATCGCACGACGGAACGCGATGCGGCGCTCCAGCTGCTGGGCGATGTTCTCGGCCACCAGCGTCGCGTCGATTTCGGGCTTGCGGATCTCGACGATATTCAGCGCGACTTCGCCGCCGGCGAGCTTCGAAAGCTCCTTGCGCAGCACCTCGATGTCCGCGCCCTTCTTGCCGATGACGACACCGGGGCGGGCCGCGTGAATGGTCACGCGCGGCTTCTTCGCCGGGCGCTCGATCACGATGCGGGACACGCCGGCACCCTTCAGCTTCTCACGCAGGACGGCGCGCAGCTTGATGTCCTCATGCAGCAGCTTGGCGTAGTCGCGATCGGCGAACCAACGGCTGTCCCATGTGCGGTTGATGCCGAGCCGGAACCCGATCGGGTTGATCTTCTGACCCATGTTATGCGGCCTCCTGCGCTGCCGCGACCTGCTGCTCGGCGACCACGATCTTGAGGTTGCTGAACCATTTCTGGATCTGCGACGCCTTGCCGCGGCCGCGCGCCGCGAAGCGCTTCATCACCACGGAGCGGCCAACCTCGCACTTGTGCACGACCAGGCGATCGACATCGAGCTGATGGTTGTTCTCGGCGTTCGCGATCGCGCTCTCGAGCGTCTTGCGCACGGTCACCGCGATGCGCTGCTTCGCGAAGGTGAGCTCGGCCACGGCCTGGCTCGCTGCCTTGCCGCGGATCAGACCGGCGACCAGGTTGAGCTTGCGCGGGCTGACGCGGATGTTCCACGTCACGGCCTGGGCTTCGGTTTCCGCAAGCGTGCGGGCGTGTTTCGGCTTGCTCATGACTTAGCCCCGCTTCGCCTTCTTGTCCGACGAGTGGCTGGTGAAGGTGCGCGTCGGCGAGAACTCACCGAACTTGTGCCCCACCATGTTCTCGGAGACCTGGACCGGCAGGAACTTCCGGCCGTTGTAGACGCCAAAGGTCAGCCCCACGAACTGCGGCAGGATCGTGCTGCGCCGCGACCAGATCTTGATGATCTCGTTGCGGGTGGAGTTGCGGGCGGCTTCCGCCTTGTTGATCAGGTAGCCGTCAACGAACGGCCCCTTCCAGACGCTGCGCGACATCGCGGTCAGCCCTTCGTCGCGTTGCGACGGCGGACAATGAGCCCATCCGTGCGCTTGTTGTTGCGTGTCTTGTAGCCCTTGGTCGGCTTGCCCCAAGGCGTGACCGGATGACGGCCACCCGAGGTACGACCCTCACCACCACCATGGGGGTGGTCGACCGGGTTCATCACCACGCCGCGCTGATGCGGCTTGCGCCCCAGCCAGCGCGAACGACCGGCCTTGCCGAGTTCCTGGTTGCTGTTGTCAGGATTGGAGACGGCACCAATGCTCGCCATGCACTCGGCGCGCACGACGCGGACTTCACCCGACATCAACTTGATTTGGGCGTAGCCGGCATCCTTGCCGACCAGCTGCGAGAAGGTGCCGGCAGAGCGCGACATCTTGCCGCCGGCGCCGGGCTTCAGCTCGATGTTGTGGATGATGGTGCCGACAGGGATGTTGGCCAGCGGCATCGCATTGCCGGGCTTCACATCCGCCTTCGTTGCGGCCACCACCACATCGCCGACCTTCAGGCGCTGGGGTGCGAGGATATAGGCGAGTTCGCCATCCTGATACTTCACCAGCGCGATGAAGGCAGTGCGGTTCGGGTCGTATTCCAGGCGCTCGACGGTCGCGGGCATATCGAACTTGCGGCGCTTGAAGTCCACCATGCGGTAGGACTGCTTGTGCCCGCCGCCACGGAAGCGGCTGGTGATGCGGCCGTGATTGTTGCGCCCGCCCGAGTGGTTCTTGCCCTCGGTGAGACCCTTGACCGGCTTGCCCTTCCAAAGCCCGGAACGGTCGATGAGGACCGTGCCGCGCAGGCTGGGCGTGATCGGGTTGAAATGCTTCATCGCCATGGCGTTACGCAAGCCCCGTGGTCAGGTCGATGCTCTGGCCTTCGGCCAGGCGCACCATTGCCTTCTTGGTGTCGGAACGGCGGCCCGGACGGTTACGGAACCGCTTGGCCTTGCCCTTGGTGACGATCGTGTTCACCGAGACGACATTGACGCCGAACAGGCCTTCGACCGCGGCCTTGATCTCGGGCTTCGTCGCATCCAGCGTCACCCGGAAAGTGACCTGGCCCTGCTCGGTCAGCAGCGTCGCCTTCTCGGTCACCACGGGTGCCAGGATCGTCTGGTACATCCGCTCGCGCGTGATCTTCGGCGCCGGCTTCTTCTGCAACCCGCTCATGCCAGGCGCTCCTTCAGGGCCTCGATGCCGGCGCGGGTGACCGCGAGGGTATCGTGCTTGAGGATGTCATAGACGTTCGCGCCGATGGTCGGCAGCACCTGAATCTTGGGCAGGTTGCTGACCACGCGGCCGAAATTGGCGTC
>JBKJNV010000316.1:0-4396 GCA_046593435.1 Roseomonas sp. | reverse complement strand
GTCCATGCACAGCACGGCAAAACCGTAGAAGGGGATGTTGGAGACGAACTGATAAAAGCCCTCCTTCATCGCCTCGCCGGTGCCCCAATGGTCCAGGTGCTCGGGGTCCATGTTGGTCACGACCGCGACCACGGCGGGCAGTTTCAGGAAGCTGCCATCGCTCTCATCGGCCTCCACCACCATCCAGTCGCCCGCACCCAGGCGCGTGTTGGTGCCGTAGGCGTTGATGATGCCGCCATTGATGACGGTCGGGTCGATCTTGGCGGCTTCCAGCACGGTCGCGACCAGGGAGGTCGTGGTGGTCTTGCCATGCGTGCCGCCAATGGCGATGGACCATTTCAGGCGCATCAGCTCGGCGAGCATCTCCGCCCGCCGAACCACGGGGATGAATTTTTGACGCGCGGCGATGACCTCGGGATTGTCACGCTTTACCGCGGTGGAGGTGACCACCACCTGGGCATCGCCGAGATTCTCCGCGGCGTGCCCGACGGTCACCGCGATGCCGGCCGCGCGCAGGCGCTGCACATTCGCACCTTCGGCGATGTCGCTGCCCTGAACCCGGTAGCCGAGATTGTGCAGCACCTCCGCGATGCCGGACATGCCGATGCCGCCGATGCCCACGAAATGAATGGCCCCGATGTCGAGCGGCAGTGCGCGCATCAGCTTGCCTCCGCCCGGTCTGCAACAAGGCGTGCTGCGACCAAGGTCTGCACGCGGTCGGCCAGCGCGCTCGCGGCATCAGGCCGGGCCAGCGGACGCGCTGCCTCCGCCATGCGCGAGAGGCGCCCGGCATCGGTCAGCAGCGCCGACAATGCATCGGCCAGTGCCTCTGGCGTGAAGCCGGGCTGGGGCATCACCACGGCCGCGCCCGCATCGGCCAGCGCGCGCGCATTGGCACTCTGGTGGTCGTCGATCGCGTGCGGCAGCGGCACCAGGATGGAAGGCCGCCCCGCGCAGGCAAGCTCCGCGATGGTCGAGGCACCCGCGCGCGCGATGACCAGCTGCGCCATCGACAGCCGGTTCGCGACATCGGGGAAGAAGGCCGAGACTTCGGCGGGAATGCCCAAGGCGGCATAAGCATCCCGCGTGCGGGAAAAATCCTCCGCGCGGGCCTGCTGGGTGATGATCAGCCGCGCACGCAGCGCCTCGGGCAGCAGGGCAACCGCTTCGGGCACCACATCGGCCAGGATGCGCGCGCCGAGGCTGCCGCCGATCACCAGCAGCCGCAGGGCGCCGTCGGGCTCCGCGTAGCCGCCGCCCGAAAGGGCCGCGAGCGCGGGCCGCACCGGATTGCCCAGCACTTCGCTGCGCGCACCCGGCGGCACGCGCGTCGTGTCGGCGAAGGACAGCGCGAGCAGGTCGGCACGCGGCGCCAGCGCGCGGTTGGCGCGGCCAAGCACGGCGTTCTGCTCATGCAGCACCAGCACCGGGCGGCGTGACGCGGGCAGCAGCGACGCCGCCATCATGGGGGGGACCGAGGCGTAGCCGCCAAACCCCACCACCGCGCTCGCATCCAGGCGCTTGAAAATCCGTCGCGCGGCGAAGGTGCCCCTGACCAGCGCCGCCGCGCCGCGCAGCGCAGCGACCACCCCCCGCCCCGACAGCCCCGCACCGGAGAGCAGGAAGCGCTCCGCATTGGCAAAGGCCGGGCTGTCGAAGGCGGCACTGCGCGCATCGGTCATCAGCGCGACGCGCTCGCCGCGCGCGAGCAGCGCCACCGCCAATGCCTCGGCGGGGAACAGATGTCCGCCGGTCCCACCGGCGGCGATGACAATCGGACGTGCCACGGGGCCCCTCACGCCTCCGCCCCGGCAGCGCGCGGCGGGCGCCTGCGCGTGAGTGCAAGCAGCATCCCCATCCCCAACGCGATCGCGATCACCGAGGACCCGCCATAGCTCACGAAAGGCAAGGTCATGCCCTTGGTCGGGATCAGGTGCAGGGTGGACGCCATGTTGATGAAGGCCTGCAAGCCGAACTGCGTCAGCAGCCCCGCCGCCGCGAGCACCACGAACAGGTCGCTCTCGCTGAGCAGTTTGAGCAGGCCGCGCACGACCACGAACAGGAACAGGCCCAGGATCACCAGGCACACCACCATGCCGAACTCCTCGCCCGCGACGGCGAAGACGAAATCGGCGTGCGCATCCGGCAGCACGTTCTTCAGCCGGCCCTCACCCGGGCCCCGCCCGAGCAGGCCGCCATTGCCGAAAGCCTCCATCGCCGTGCAGATCTGATAATTCTCGCGATCACTGCAGGTCGGGTTGAAGAAGGCCGCCACGCGGTCGCGCACATGCGAGCGGGTGAGGTAGACAACCGCGCCCATCCCCACCGCCAGAGCGCCCGCCGCGCCGATCAGGAACAGGTTGATGCCGGCCACGAAAATCTGCGCGAACAGCACCATGGTGACGACGAACAGCATGCCGATATCCGGCTGCGACTTCAGCACCAGCCCGACAACGAGAAACAGGCAGATCGTGATGATCATGCCAGGCAGCCGGCTGCCGGGCGCGCGCCCTTCCGCGATGAGCCAGGCGGCCACCACCGCGAAGCAGGGTTTCAGGAATTCCGAGGGTTGCAGCGACAGGAAGGGAATCGGCAGCCAGCGCCGCGCGCCCTTGATCTCGACGCCGACGACCAGCGTTGCCGCCGTCGCCACCAGCGCACCGATGAAGCCCAGCAGCGCCAGGCGACGAATGTTCCGTGGCGAGAGCAGCGAGACCACCACGATCACCGCGGTCGCCATCGCCAGATACGCCACCTGCTTGATGAAGAATGTGTGGCGCGACGCCGTGCCGATGCGCTCGGCCACCGCGGGCGATGCGGCAAGCATCATCACATACCCGATGGCAATCAGCGCCAGCAGCGCGGACAAGGTCCAGCGGTCGATCGTCCACCACCAGCGGCCCAGGGTCGAATCATCGCTGCGCGAAAACGCCGCCATCAGACCGCCCCCCCGACCATCGCCAGGACCTGCGTGCGGAACGCATCGCCGCGCGCATCGAAGCCCGCGAACTGGTCCCAGCTCGCGCAGGCGGGCGAGAGCAGCACCACTGGTGCGACCGCCTCCGCACGCGCCGTGGCGATGGCGGTCGCGAGGTCGCCCACCACCGCATGCGCCACGCCATGCCGCGCGAGCGTTGCCGCCAGTGCCGGCGCGTCCCGCCCGATCAGATAGGCCTTGGCCACGCGCCCGAATTGCGGCGCGAGGCTCTCGATCCCGCCCTCCTTCGCGATCCCGCCCGCGATCCAGGCGACGTGCGGATAGCTGGCCAGGGCGCGGGCGGCGCTGGCCGCATTGGTGGCCTTGCTGTCATTGACGAAGGCCATGCCGTCGATCTCGGCCACGTGCTCCTGCCGGTGCGGCAGGCCGGGGTAGCTCAGCACCCCCGTGGCGATGGCCGCGCGCGGGACATCGAGGGCGAGGCATGCGGCGGCGGCAGCGGCGGCATTCTGCGCATTATGCGCACCGGGCAGCGCGCGGGCATCGCGCAGGTCGCACAAGGCGCCCTGGTCATCCATCAGCACGCCGTCTTCACACCAGAGCCCGCCCGGATGGCGCGTCTGGGCCGAAATCCGGCGCACGAAACCGGCGCGGCCCTGGGCCATCGCCGCCGTCGCGGCGTCGTCCATCCCGACCACCGCCGTGTCGCCATGGCCCTGACGCGCAAAGACATTCGCCTTTGCAGCGACATAGCCGGCCATGTTGCCATGGCGGTCGAGATGATCGGGGGAGATGTTCAACATAACCGCTACGTTGAAGCGCATCTGCGCGAGTCGCTCCAACATGTAGGACGACATTTCGAGGGTATAGATGCCTTCGTGCCACAACATCTTGAGTCCCAGGGCCGGCGGGCCAAGATTGCCCCCCACCTCCGCCACCCGCCCGGCACCGGCCAGGATGTGGTGGATCAGCGCCGTCACGGTGCTTTTCCCATTGGTCCCGGTCACCCCCACGAAGCGCGCCTTGGACCCACTCGCGCGCACCGCGCAATAGAGGAATTCCACATCGGCCAGGATCGGCGCACCCGCCGCGCGCGCGGCTTCGGCCGCCGGATGGGGCGAGGGGTGGGTGTGCGGAATGCCCGGCGAGAGCAGCAGCGCATCGGCGGCGAAATCCTGGGCCGGGTCGCGCAGCGTGAGGCCCGCGGCCTCGGCGCGCGCGCGGCCGTCCGGCCCGTCGTCCCAGGCCGTCACCTCGGCACCCCAGTCGCGCAGGCGCAGGGCCGCGGCAAAGCCGGCCTTGCCCAGCCCCATCACCGCGATGCGCTGTCCGACGAAGGGTGTCATCGGATTTTCAGCGTCGAGAGGCCGATCATCGCGAGGATCATCGCGATGATCCAGAAGCGGATGACGATGGTCGCCTCCGCCCAACCCTTCTTCTCGAAATGATGGTGCAGCG
>JBKJNV010000299.1:0-3659 GCA_046593435.1 Roseomonas sp. | reverse complement strand
CGAGCGACTTGCCGCAATTATTGCGCTTCACCAGGCTGATCATCTCGGGTGCCACGCGGTGTTCGTCGAACAGCCGGCCGACGCGGAGCACGGCCTGGAGGCCGAGCGTGATCTCGGTCTGCATGTCCGCAAGCTTCTTCTGCACCAGCTGCGTGGCCGCAAGCGGCTTGCCGAACATGATGCGGTTGAGCGTGTAGTCGCGCGCCGCGTGCCAGCAGAATTCGGCCGCACCCAGCGCGCCCCAGGCAATGCCGTAGCGGGCGCGGTTGAGGCAGGAGAAGGGGCCGGCCAGCGACTTCACGCCGGGCAGCCGGTTCTCCTCGGGGACGAAGACCTCGTCCATCATGATCATCCCCGTGATGGAGGCGCGGAGCGAGAATTTGCCCTCGATCTTGGGGAAGGTAAGGCCCTTCATGCCGCGCTCGAGGATGAAGCCGCGCAGGATGCCGTCATCATCCTTGGCCCAGACGATGGCGACATCGGCGATCGGTGAGTTGGTGATCCAGGTCTTTGAGCCGGATACCAGGTAGCCGCCATCGACCTTCTTCGCACGCGTGCGCATCGAGGAGGGGTCGGATCCGGCATCGGGTTCGGTCAGGCCGAAGCAGCCAACCCATTCGCCGGTGCGCAGCTTGGGCAGGAACTTGTCGCGCTGCGCGTCGGAGCCGAAGGCGTGGATCGGGAACATCACCAGCGAGGACTGCACCGAGAAGGCGCTGCGATAGCCGGAATCCACGCGCTCGACCTCACGCGCCATCAACCCGTAGGCGACGTAGGAGACGCCGGCGCAGCCATGGCTGTCGAGCGTGGCGCCGAGGAAGCCCATCTCGCCGAACTCGTTCATGATCTCGCGGTCGAAATGCTCGTTCCGGTTGGCCATGAGGATGCGCGGCATCAGCTTTTCCTGGCAGAACGCATGCGCCGCATCGCGGATCATCCGCTCATCCTCGGTGAGCTGGTCGTTCAGCAGCAGCGCGTCATCCCACTGAAAAGGACCGGTGGTCTTGGGCGCCGCGGGCGTGTTGATGACGTTCATGGCGTGTCTCCTCAGGCGGCCTCGGCCGCGTCCGTCTCCGTCTCCGGCACGGCGTCGCGCTTGGGGCGCGGGATAGGGATGAGCATGAAGGCAGGCACGGCATCGCCGAAGCCCTGGACGGACGGTCCAAGGTCCTCGCGGTCGCGGCGGCGGAATTCCTCGCGGCGGTATTCGTCGCGACGCTCCGGGCGGGCATAGTCGTCCCGGCGCGGGGCTTCGGATTCGCGCAGCGTCTCGGCTTCGATGTCGCGGCGCGGGCCGCGCTCGCCACCGTCACGACGGGGGGCGCGTTCGGCGGTGTCGCGCCTGGGGGCGCGTTCACCTTCGTCGCGCCTGGGGGCGCGTTCACCTTCATCGCGCCTGGGGGCGCGATCACCCTCATCGCGCCTGGGGGCGCGTTCACCCTCATCACGCCTGGGGGCGGGTTCACCTTCATTCCGCCGGGGCGCGCGTTCGGCGCCAGCACGCGGGGCACGTTCGCCATCGTCGCGGCGCGGGGCACGCTCCGACGCCTCCCGACGGGGTGCTCGCTCGCCCTCCTCACGCCGGGGGCCACGTTCGCCGCGCGGGGCGCGCTCAGCGCGCGCCTCGCCCTCGGTGGGGGCGGCGCGCGGTGCCGCGGCACGCGGGGCGCGCTCCTCGGAGCCGGTGCGCCGGGGGCCACCGCGGGGTTCACCGCGGCCACCGCGACCACGCTTCGGCGCGCTGGCGGCTTCGGCCAGCTCTTCCTCGGGGATCACATCCAGCCCATCGATGGTGATGCGCGGGATCGACCGGCCGGTCAGCTTCTCGATCGCGAGGACGGATTTCACGTCATCCGGGGTCGCGATGGAATAGGCGTGCCCCTCGCGTCCGGCGCGCCCGGTGCGGCCGATGCGGTGGACATAGTCCTCCGAATGGTAGGGCACGTCGAAATTAAAGACATGGCTAAGGCCGCCGATGTCGAGCCCGCGCGCGGCCACATCCGAACAGACCAGCAGCTGGATCGACCCCGCCTTGAACGCGTTCAGTGTCGCAAAGCGCGCGGACTGCTCCATGTCCCCGTGCAGCGCACCGGCCGAGAAGCCATGCTTCTTGAGGCTCTTGTAGAGAATGTCGACTTCAACCTTGCGGTTGCAGAAGATCAGCGCGTTGCTGACCTGCTCGCGCTGGACCAACTGGCGGAGCGCCTCGCGCTTCTGGTCGGCGCGGACATAGACCAGACCGGCAATGATGGTCGTCGCGACCGAGGCGGGGGCGGAGACACTGATCTCCTTTGGATTTTGCAGGAAGGCATCGGCCAGCCGGCGGATTTCGGGCGCCATGGTGGCCGAGAAGAACAGCGTCTGGCGCAGCTGCGGCAGCATCGAGACAATGCGCTCGACATCGGGGATGAAGCCCATGTCCAGCATGCGGTCGGCTTCGTCGATGACCAGCAGCTTGCAATCGGCCAGCAGGATGCGGCCGCGGTCAAACAGGTCGAGCAGGCGCCCAGGCGTGGCAATCAGGACATCGACGCCCTTGTCGAGCACATTGCGCTGGTCGTTCATGCTTTCGCCGCCGATCAGCAGCGCATGCACCAGGTTCAGGTGGGCGCCGTACTTCACGAAATTCTCGGCGACCTGCAGGGCCAGTTCGCGCGTCGGCTCCAGGATCAGGCTGCGCGGCATACGCGCTTTCGCGCGGCTGCCGGTCAGGATATCGAGCATGGGCAGCACGAAGGAGGCGGTCTTGCCGGTACCGGTCTGCGCGCAACCCAGCACATCGCGGCCCATCAGGACGATCGGGATCGCCTGTTCCTGGATCGGCGTGGGGTGGATGTAGCCGCTGTCGGTGACGGCGCGGATGATCTCGGGCGACAGGCCGAGATCGGTGAAGGTTGTCCGGGCGGGTTCCACCTCGTCCGGCCAGGCGTCGTCGGGGACGTCGTCTTCATCATCCTCGTAGACGTTGTCGTCGCCGTGCGCGGGCGCAGCTTCTGCGTCGCTCGGCGTGGCGGCGGCCATGGCGGGCGGCGGCTCGATCGCAGGCGCGACCTCGTGGCCCTCGGGCGCGGCAACGGCGGGGGTGGTCTCTACGGCGATGGTCTCGGCCGCGTCAGCGGTCGCTTCGGGACGCTCGGTCAAGTTCGGTCTATTCCCACAAAACCCGCCCGAGGATTTCGGGCCATGACAAGGTTGTACGGCGACGCGGGGCAGGACAAGTCGCCGAGCCCCTTCGCGGGTGACGCTCACATGCGCTCTCCCGACAGGAATTGCAAGAAACAGACGGAAAGGGCAGGAACCCTGCATGACCACGCGCCCGACGTTACTGCTGCTCCCCGGCCTGCTCTGTGATGAGCGTCTGTGGCGCGACCAGATCGCCGGGCTTGCCGATATTGCCGATATCGCCGTCGCAGACCTCGCGCGCGATGACACCATCGCGGCCATGGCGGCGCGCGCCCTCGCCATGCTCGACGCGCGCGGCACAGCCAGTTTTGCCGTGTGTGGGCTGTCGATGGGCGCCTCCGTATCCGCGCGGGCGGAGGTGTCGAGCAGACCCAGATGGGTGACCCGCGCTGGCGCCTGGCGCCACACCTCGGCCGCGACGTAGCCGCCCATCGACAGCCCACACACGGCAAAACTGGCTGTGCCGCGCGCGTCGA
>JBKJNV010000498.1:0-18304 GCA_046593435.1 Roseomonas sp. | reverse complement strand
CTAGTCGAGGTCTGGCAGGCCAATGCGGGCGGGCGCTATCGGCACGCGCTGGACACCTACCTTGCGCCGATCGATCCGAATTTCGGCGGCTGTGGGCGCGCCATCACCGATGCGGAGGGGTATTACTGCTTCCGCACGATCAAGCCCGGCCCCTATCCCTTTCGAAATCGCCTCAATGACTGGCGACCGGCGCATATTCATTTCTCGCTGTTCGGTTCGGGCTTCGCGCAGCGCCTGATCACCCAGATGTATTTCGAAGGCGACCCGCTGATCGCGCATGATGCCATCATCGCGACCATGCCGGACCCGGCGCTGCGCGAGCGTCTGATTGCGAAGCTCGACCTGCACAATTCGGTGCCGCTCGACACGCTCGCTTATCGCTTCGACATGGTGCTGCGGGGTAGGCGGCAGACGCGGTTCGAGAACAAGCTGGCGGGGAGCTGAGCGATGTCCTACCTGCCCGAGACACCCTCCCAGACGGCCGGTCCCTATGTGCATATCGGGCTGATCCCGCGCCAGGCGGGGTTCGAGATCTTCGCCAACAATCTCGGCGAACGCATGGTGAGCGATGCGACGCGCGGCGAGCGCATCCGCATCGAGGGCCGCATCTTCGATGGCGCCGGCGCCCTGGTGCGCGATGCGCTGGTGGAAATCTGGCAGGCCGATGCGCATGGCCGGTACAATCACCCCGCCGACGCGCAGGATGGTGCCGCGCCGGACCCCGCCTTCCATGGCTGGGGGCGGACGGGGACGGATTTCGGCACCGGCATCTGGGCCTTCGACACCATCAAGCCCGGTTCAGTCGAGGGCCGGTCCGGGCGCGGCCGCATGGCGCCGCATGTCAGCCTTTGGATCGTCGCGCGCGGCATCAATCTGGGCCTCTCGACGCGGATGTATTTCGGTGACGAGGCGGCGGCAAACGAGGCCGACCCGGTGCTGAAGCTGATCGACCCGGCGCGGCGAAACACGCTCATCGCACAGCGCGGCGGGCGCGATGGCGCGGTGGTCTACAGCTTCGACATCCGCTTGCAGGGCGAAGGCGAGACAGTCTTTCTCGACATCTGAAAGGGCCTGCCATGAAGCGCGCCATCGCGACGGTCTGCCTTTCGGGCACCCTGCCCGACAAGCTGGAGGCGGCCGCGGCGGCGGGGTTCGAGGCGGTCGAGATTTTCGAGAACGACCTGCTCACCTTCGACGGCACGCCGCGCGATGCGGGACGGCTGTGCGCCGATCTTGGGCTGGAGGTCGCGCTGTTCCAGCCCTTCCGCGACTTCGAGGCGATGGAGGCTGGCCAGCGGGCGCGGAACCTCGACCGCGCGGAGCGAAAATTCGACACCATGCAGGCGCTGGGGGCGGAGCTGCTGCTGGTGTGTTCCAACACCCAGGCCGAAACGCTCGATGACCCGGCGCGCGCCGCGGCCGACCTGCGCGAGATGGCGGAGCGCGCCGCGGTCCGTGG
Source organism: Roseomonas sp. (assembly GCA_046593435.1). Lineage (GTDB taxonomy): Bacteria > Pseudomonadota > Alphaproteobacteria > Acetobacterales > Acetobacteraceae > Plastoroseomonas. Next base: position 16,845 of record JBKJNV010000498.1, on the reverse strand, counting down.
CCTGCGCGTCGGGTATGAGGCGCTGGCCTGGGGCCGGCACACCAACCGATGGCGACAGGCCTGGGACATCGTGCGCCAGGCGGATCATGCCGCGCTTGGGCTGATCCTCGACAGCTTCCACACCCTTTGCCTGGGCGATGATCTCGCGGGGCTCGCCGACACCGTGCCCGCCGAGAAACTGTTCTTCCTGCAACTCGCGGATGCGCCCCGACTGACGATGGATGCGCTGTCCTGGAGCCGCCATTTCCGCAGCTTCCCCGGCCAGGGCGAATTGCCGGTGGCGGATTTCCTGCGCGACGTGGCCGCCGCCGGCTATGCCGGCCCGATCTCCCTCGAAGTCTTCAATGATGAGTTCCGCGCCGCCCCCGCGCGCCGCATCGCGCGCGACGGGTTGCGCAGCCTCATTTGGCTCGCGGAGCAGGCGGGTGTGGCCAGGCTGCCCGCGCAGCCGGTACTGCGCGGCATCGAGTTCATCGAATTCGCGGTGGATGAAACGACGCGGGAGGCGCTGGGCGCCTTCCTCGCCCCGCTCGGCTTTGCCCGCGCCGGGGTGCATCGCTCCAAGCAGGTGGAGTTGTGGCGCTCCGGTGGTGCGAACATCGTGCTGAATGCGGAGCCGGATTCCGCCGCTTCGGAACGCTTCGAGCAGCACGGACCCTCGGCCTGCGCCATGGCGCTGCGCGTCGATGACGCGGCGCGCGCAGCGGCCCGGGCAGAGGCGTTGCTGTGCTCGGTCTGGCAGGAGCGCATCGGCGCGGGCGAGTGCTCCATCCCCGCCGTGCGCGCGCCCGATGGCACGCTGGTCTACCTGGTCGAGGAGGGCACCCGCGCGATCTGGGAGGATGATTTCCACCTGGACCCACCCGCGGCGCCGCGCCTTCCCATCACCGGCATCGACCATGTGGCGCAGGCCCTTGCACCGGGTTTTCTGGAGAGCTTCGCGCTGTTCTACCGTGCCGTTTTCGGACTGGAGCCGGAGGCGCTGTTCGAACTGCCCGACCCCTACGGCCTGGTGCGCAGCCGTGCCTTCACGGCCGGCAGCGTGCGCCTGCCGCTGAACGTGAGCGAAAGCGGGCGGACCGGTACGGGCCGCTTCGTCTCCGCACTCGCGGGCGCAGGTGTTCACCACATTGCCTTCGCGGTCGAGGACGCGGCGGCGGCGGTGGATGCGGCCGGGCCCGATGCGCTGCTGGACATCCCGCCCAATTATTATGAGGACATCGCGGCGCGCTTCGGCCTGGATGGGGCGGCGGTCGCTGCCCTGCGCGCGGGGCATCTGCTGTTCGACGCCGCACCCGAGGGCGGCAGCTTCCGCCACGCCTACACCGATGCCTTCCGCGACCGCTTCTTCTTCGAAATCTGCGACAGGCGCGGCGGCTATGCCGGGTTCGGAGCGGCGAATGCCGGCGCGCGCATGGCCGCGCAGCGGCGCGCGTTCACGCCCGCCACACGGATGGGCGCACCGCCACCGCGGTGAGGATGCCAAACGCGGTGATGCCGAGGGCGACGCCGATAAAGTGCCCCTCCAACCCCATCCCGAGCGGCACGGCCAGGACCCAACCCAGGCCAACCGCCAGCGTAATCCGCGCGAGCCCGGCCGCCACCGGCCAGGCCATGCGTCCGGCGCCCAGCGCGGCGAAGTACATGGCCATCCCCAGCCCGAAGCCGCCCAGGGCCGGCCCGATGATGGCCAACGCGCGCGTCGCGATGGCGGCCACTTCCGCATCTGCGGTGAAGGCGTTCGCCACCAGACCCGGTGCGATGGCAACGAACAGCCCGACGCTTCCGGCGACCGCAAATGCACTCAGCCCACCCGCCCAGGCGATGCGCCGCGCCGTTGCCCAATCGCCCCCGCCCACGCTGCGCCCGACCAGTGCGGTGAGTGCCGAGCCGATGCCGAAGGCGATCGGGATCATCAGGAATTCCAGCCGCGCGGAAATGCCATAGGCCGCGACCGCCGCCGCGCCGTGGGACGCGATCTGCGCCGTGACCAGCACCGTGGTGAGGTTCGCGATGGTCGCCAGCGCGCAGGCCACCAGCCCCACGGACAGGATGCGCTTGAACAGCACCCCCGTGATGGGCGTGCGCAGGTTGGGCGCGAAGCCGGCACCGCCGCGCAGCACCGTCACCAGCATCGCGATGGAGGCCAGCCAGAACACCGCCGCGAAGGCGACGCCAAGGCCGGCCAGCCCCATGCCAAAGGGTTCCGCGCAGGCCCAGGAGAGCGGCGGCAGTGCGACCCAGGCGCCGGCCATCACCTGTGCGGCGAGCGCATGGCGGCCGCCGCCGCGCAGCACCGAGGCGAGTGTATTGGCGGCCCAGGCGGGCAGCGCGCCCGCCCCGAACAGCCACATGGCATAAAGCGCGGCCGCCGCACCCGCCTCCGGCCCCGCGATGGCCCCGAGGATGGCGGTGGGAAAGAGCGCCAGGCCGAATGCGAAGATCAGCCCGCCCATGGTCGCGATCAGCAGCGCGTGCAGCACCAGCGCGGAGGCCTCGCCATCCCGCCTTGCACCCAGTGCGCGGGCGATGGCGGAGACCACGCCGCCGCCCATCGCGCCGGTGGACATCTGCTGCATCAGCAGCGCGAAGGGCAGCACCACCGCCCAACCGGCCAGCGCCGCCGTGCCCTGCCGTGCGGCGAGCCAGGTCTCGAAAAGCTGGGCGAAGGCCTGCAGTGCCGCCAGCAGCAAGGTGGGTGTCGCGAGGGCTCCGATGCGGCGCAGCAGGGTCGCGGTGCTAGGCGGAGGAGGGGCGCTCACGCAACGAGGATGCTGGCGGGCGGCGGAAGGGTCAACTTCCGGCTTGCTTTAGAGGACAGGGAACGCATGTATGCGTCCAAAGCCCCTCTGAGGAATGGTCTGGACCATGGAAGTCATCTTCGATCCCAAACGTCCCGCAGGCGGCGCCGCCGATGCGCCGCATGGCGCCGCCGATCCGGTGAAGGACAGCGACCAGAAATCCTTCATGGCCGACGTGATCAACGCGAGCCGCGAAGTGCCCGTACTGGTCGATTTCTGGGCCACCTGGTGTGGCCCGTGCAAGGCGCTGACGCCCACGCTGGAAAAGGTGGTGCGCGCCGCGCAGGGCCGCGTGCGCCTTGTCAAGATCGATATCGACCAAAACCGCGCGCTGGTGCAGCAGCTTTCGCAGATGGGCCTGCCGCTGCAGAGCGTGCCGACGGTCGTCGCCTTCTGGCAGGGCCAGATCGCGGACCTGTTCCAGGGGGCGCTGTCCGAAGGCGAGGTCAAGAAATTCATCGAGCAGGTGCTCAAGGTCGCCGGCGGGCAACTGCCCAGCGCCGACCTCATCACCGAGGCGAAGGCCGCACTTGAGGAAGGCGACGCCCAGGGCGCGCTGGAACTCTTCGGCACCGTTGCCCAGGCAGAGCCCGAAAACCCCGAGGCGCTGGCCGGCGTCGCGCGCTGCCTGATGCTGCTGGGCGAGGAAGACCAGGCGCTCGCGGTGCTCGACAGCGCACCGGCCAAGATCAAGGACCACGCGGCCGTCACCTCGGTGCGTGCGGGACTGGAACTCGCCGCCGCGGGACGTCGCGCGCGGGAGCGCTACGCCGAATATGAGGCGCGTCTGGCCGCCGACCCGGATGACCACGCGGCGCGCATCGACCTTGCCATCGCACTCAACGCCGCCGATGAGCGGGGCTTGGCGACCGACGCGCTGATCGAGGCGGTCAAGCGCGACCGCGCCTGGAATGACGAGGCGGCGCGCAAGCAGCTGCTGAAGTTCTTCGACGCCTGGGGCATGATGGACCCGGCGACACTGGCGGGGCGGCGCAAACTGTCCACGTTGCTGTTCCGCTGAGCGCGATGCGCGCCTTCCACCCGGGGCTCGAGGACCTGCCGCGCGAGATGGCGGTCTTCCCGCTGTCCGGCGCCCTGTTGCTGCCCGAAGGCCGGCTGCCGCTGAACATCTTCGAGCCGCGCTACCTCGCGATGGTCGAGGATTCCATGGCGACCGGGCGGATGTTCGGCATGATCCAGGCTGACCCCGGCGCGCAGCGAAAGGCAACAGGTCCGGGCCTGTACGGGGTGGGCTGCCTTGGTCGCGTTTCTTCTTTCTCGGAGACCGATGACGGGCGCTATCTGGTCACGCTCACCGGCGTCATCCGCTTCCGCGTCGCGGAGGAGCTTGCGCTCGGTCGTGGCTTTCGCCGGGTCCGGGCGGATTATGCGCCGTATCTACGTGACCTGGTGACCGAGAAGCCGCAGGTGGACCGTGAGGCACTGCTCGGCGCGCTGCGGCCCTATTTCAAGGCACAGGGGATCGAGGCGAACTGGTCCGCCATCGAGGAGACAGCCGACGCGATGCTGGTCACCACGCTCGCGATGGTGTGCCCCTTCGAGGTGCCGGAAAAGCAGGCGTTGCTGGAGGCGCCCGACGCCGTGCAGCGCGCCGCCATGCTGGTCGCGCTGATGGAAATCGGCGCGCACGGCGAAACCCCCGATGGACGCCCCAGCTGAAGGACACCCCGCCATGACCACCGATGTCGCCGTCGACCCGCGCCTGCTCGAAATCCTGGTCTGCCCCGTCACCAAGGGGCCCCTGCGCTACGACCGCGCCGCCGGCGAACTGGTGAGCGACAAGGCCGGACTGGCCTACCCGATCCGCGACGGCATCCCCATCATGCTGCCGGACGAGGCACGCAAGTTTTGAAGGGAAGGCCGAGGGCGCTGCCCCCGGACCCCCGCCGGGGATCGCGCCGATCCCCGAGCCCCTGCGTGTGTCGGTCCTGGGATTGGCGAGGGCTGTGCTTGCTTGAATGGGGCGGGTTGGGGAGGGGGCGCATCGAGGGTGGTTCCTTTGCCACAGGAATTACGTTGCGCCCCCTCCCCAACCCGCCTCGCCTCCGGCGAGGCTCAACACCCTCGCCCAATTCCAATACCAACAGATGGAGGTCGAGGATCGACACGATCCTCGCGGGGTCCAGGGGCAGCGCCCCTGGCCTTCCCTTCCCAACATGAGCGCCCTCGTCACCGAGCTGCGCCTCAAGCGGGCCGAGAAGGTGCTGGAGGTGGTCTTCGCCGATGGCGCGCGTTTCGCGTTGCCGGCGGAGTATTTGCGGGTGGAGAGTCCCTCGGCCGAGGTGCAGGGGCATGGGCCGGGGCAGAAGGTGATCATTGCCGGCCGGCGGCATGTGGGCATCATGCGGGTGGAGCCGGTGGGGCATTACGCGGTGCGGATCCTGTTCGATGATTTGCACGACAGTGGCATTTTCAGCTGGGATTATCTGCACCGCCTGGGCAGCGAGCAGGCACGGATCTGGGGCGAGTATGAGGCGGCGCTGGCGGCGCGTGGTCTCTCGCGCGATCCCGCGCGGCCCTGAGGGTTTTCAGAGTTGGTGATCCGGCGCTGGCTGAATGCGGCGCGCGACTGGGCCAGGAGCATCAAGCGCGATGTCGTGGCGTTGTGGCTTGCGGCGCGGGATCGGCGAACGCCGTGGGCGGCGAAGCTGGTCTCGGCGGCGGTCGCGGCCTATGCGCTGTCGCCGATCGACCTGATCCCGGATTCTATCCCCGTGCTGGGGTATCTCGATGATCTGCTGCTTGTGCCCTTGGGGATCATGCTGGCGGTGCGGTTGGTGCCGCCGCTGCTGATGGCGGAGTTTCGCGCGGAGGCGATGGCGCGGGCCGGGCGTCCGGTCAGCCGCGCCGGGCTTGCCATCGTGGTGGCGATCTGGGTGCTGGCGGCGCTGGGTCTCGGATGGTGGCTATGGGGGCAGACGGGCGGCGCCTGAGCCGCACCCGGGAGGCGGCGTCGGTATTATCCCACCGTCTCCGGCACGCGGGCGAGCAGCGGTTCGAGCAGGGCCTCGATCTGCGCTGGCGCTTCCCATTCCAGCCGCACATTCACCACCGTGATGCGGCTGCGGAAGGCCTGGGGGATGCGCACGAAATCCTTGCGCGTGGTGACGGGGATCGCGCGCAGCGCGTCTGCCTCGGCGAGCAGGTCACGCAGGTCCCCGGAATCATAGGGGTAGTGGTCGGCGTAGGATTGGCGGCCCGCGAGAATGGCGCCGGCGTCCTGAAGGCTGTTGAAGAATTTGCGCGGATTGCCGATGCCGCAGAAGGCGAAGATGGACTGGCCGGACAGCATGGCCGCCTCGGGCCCGGGTGCGAGGCGGGCGCGGAGCACCGGCAGGCCAGGTGGCAGTTGCGCGAGCGCGCCGCACTCATCCTCGCCCACCAGCACTGCGGCCTGGCAGCGCGCGGCGGCGGCGGCCACGGGTTCGCGCAAGGGACCGGCGGGAATGACACGGGAATTGCCGAAGCCCGAGGTGCCGTCGATGACCAGCAGCGACAAATCCTTGGCAAGACCGGGATTCTGCAACCCGTCATCCATGATGATCGCGCGCGCACCGTGTTCGGCGGCGAGCTGCGCACCGGCGACGCGATCCGCGCTGACGATGGTGGGGTGTTCGGCCGCGAGCAGCAGCGCTTCGTCGCCGACGGCGCGGCTGTCGTGGCGGGACGCGTCGACGAGGACGGGTCCCTTGGTGCGGCCACCATAGCCACGCAGCAGGAAGTGCGGCGCCACGCCGTGGTCGGCGAGGCGCTGCCCGATATCGATCGCGACGGTGGTCTTGCCGGCCCCGCCCGCGGTGGCGTTGCCCACGCAGATCACGGGGATCGGCGCATGCCAGCCGGGCCGCGCCATGCGCCGCGCGGTGGCCCCGGCATACAGGGCGGATAGGGGGGAGAGCAGCAGGGGCAGCGCTCCGCCGCCGCCGCTCCAGAAAGTGGGGGCGCGCATCAGGTCTTGACCGTCACTCGTCCTTCGTTGGCGCCGAACCATCAAGCAGTGGCAGCAGGGACGCCACCACCCGATCGGGCAATTCCGCCTGCCCGGCGGTCACGCGGGCGGCGGCATCGGCCATCGCCCGCATTGTCTGCGGGTTGGATAGCACGTCGCCCACTGCCTCCGCCAGCGCAGCGGGGTTGGCGTCGCAGCGACGGATCCCTTGCACATCGTGCAGCAGCCCCGTGATCGCGGCGAAATTACCCATGTGTGGCCCGGCGATGACCGGGCAGCCGAGCCGCGCCGGCTCCAGCGGGTTCTGCCCGCCATGCGGCACCAGCGAACCGCCGATGAGCGCGACGTCGGCGAGGCGATAGAACAGCCCAAGCTCGCCCAGCGTATCGGCGAGGTAGAGGCCTGCCCCGCGCCCGGGTAGCCCGCCATCGCCGCGCCGCGTCGCGAGGCCGAGGCTCTCGGCGATGGCGGGGCCGCGTTCGGGGTGGCGTGGTACCAGGATGGTCAGCAGCGACGGGAAGCGGTCACGCAGGATTGCGTGCGCTTGCGCGACCATGGCTTCCTCACCGGGATGGGTGCTGGCCGCGAGCAGGATGGGGCGGTCTTCCGTCGTGGCGCGCAGCGCAGCCAGCGCGTGCGCATCGGCAGGCAGCGGCAGTGCGGCGAATTTCAGATTGCCCGTGGCGACCGCGTGGGGGGCGCCGAGTGCTGTGAAGCGCGCCGCATCCGCCTCGGACTGCGCGAGGATGAGGCTGAAGCGCCCCAGCGTTTCGCGCGCGAGCCCGGGCAGCCGCGCCCACCGCCCCGCCGAGCGCGGCGAGATGCGTGCATTGACCAGCGCGATGGGGATCTGCCGCGCGGCGGCGGCGGCGAGCAGGTTGGGCCAGAACTCGCTTTCGACGAAGACCGCCGCGGTGGGCTGCCAGCCGTCGAGGAAGCGCGCGACCCAGGCCGGCACATCGAGCGGGACGAAGCGGTGTTTTACGCGCGCGGCGATCTCCTTCGGCAGGCGCTGGGCGAGCAGCGTGGCGGCGGTGACGGTGCCGGTTGTCACCAGGATATGCAGCGCCGGGCGGGCATCGAGCAGGCGCGGCAGCAGGGGCAGGATGGACAGCGTCTCGCCCACGCTGGCCGCGTGCAGCCAGAGCAGCGGACCGGGCGGGCGGGCGGCACCTTCGCCGCGACGCTCGCCCAGGCGCTCAGCGATCTCCTTGCCGCGTCGGAGGCGCAGTTGCAGGTAAAGCGGGAGGGCAGGCGCGATGGCCCGCGCGACCCCATGCCAGAGGCGCAGCGCCAGGCTCATGCCTCCGCGGCCTGCCGGGCTTGCGTCAGGGCGGCCGCGATGAGGGGCAGCGCTGCCTCGGCCCCGTCGCGCGGTACATGGATGGGTGCGGCCAGCGCGATGATCCCGCGCGAGAAGGGGAGCGGAAAGACCATGCGGTCCCAGGAGCCGAGAATGCGGCGGCGGGTGGTGATGGCGGCGCAGGCGAGAACCGGTGCGCCCGATGCGGCGGCGAGCTGCGCGATGCCGGGTGCGGCCTGCCGGCGCGGCCCGCGGGGCCCGTCGGGGGTGATGACGAGCACGCGGCCTTCGGCCAGCACGCGCAGCATCCGCCGCAGTGCCGGCGCCGCCCCGCGCGTGGAGGAGCCTTCGATGATGCCGGCGCCGGCCTCGGCCAGGATGCGCGCGATCAGTCGGCCATCGCGGTGGGTGGAGATGAGGATTTCGACACGGGGGGGCGGCCCGCCGGTCGCCCGCGAAAGGGCGATGCGCCAGCAGGAGGCGAAGACGGCCAGGTGCTCATGCCAGAAGGTGAGGATCACGCCTTGCCCGGCTGAGAGCGGCGCTGCGTGTTCGGGATGCAGAAGGGTCCAGCGCGTGGTGGCCGTGACGAGGCGGAGATAGAGCACCAGCAGGCGCAGCAGTATCGCCTGGATGGCGGGGTGTTTTCCCAATCGCTTCAGCATCGCAGGCTGGCGTTAGCACCCGTGATCGCGGATAGCCAGCAAGCGGGGTAGGCATGGCGCTCATCGCCTGCCGGCCGCGAGCCCGAATGGGCGCCGCCGGTCGTCCGGCGAGCCAAGCGGCCGGAGGCCGCGCCCGGCGCTTGCGGGCGCAATATCGGGGCGCGCACTTCGCGCACCGCGAGCCCGAATGGGCGAACGCCGGTGGTCCGGCGAGCCCAGCGGCCGGAGGCCGCGCCCGGCGCTTGAGGGCGCAGTATCGGGGCGCTTTAGTGTCCGGTGCCGATGATGCTCAGCGCGCTGCGGAACTGCGCGGTGCAGGCCTCCCACGAATACCGCTCGGCGAAGGCGCGGGCGGCCGTTCGGTCACACTCCAGCGCGCGGAGGCAGGCGGTGCGCAGGTCCTCATCGAGCGCGCCCACGCGCGGGTCGGTGATGATGTCGCGCGGGCCGGTAACCGGATAGGCCGCGACCGGCGTGCCAGAGGCGAGGGATTCGAGAATGACCAACCCGAATGTGACGGTCCGCGAGGGGAAGACGAAGACATCCGCACCGGCAAAGCTTTGGGCGAGCGCGCCATTGTCGCGCCAGCCGGTGAAATGCGCTTCCGGAAAGCGGGCCATCAGCGCCTCTCGCTGCGGCCCGTCGCCGACCACCACCTTGGTGCCCGGCAGGTCGAGGCTGAGGAAGGCGGCGATGTTCTTCTCGATCGCGACGCGGCCGGCATAGAGAAAGATGGGGCGCGGCAGCCCCTCGAAAGGGTCACGATCATGGATGTTGAAGCGCTTGAGGTCGACGCCGCGCGTCCAGGGCTTCACCTTGGTGAAGCCGCGCGAGGTGAGCTCATCGCGCAGCGATTGCGTGGCAGCGAGCGTCGCATCGCCGGCCTGGTGGAAGCGGCGCATCACCGCCCAGGACCAGCGCGTGGGGATGCGCGTGCGCGCGTGCAGGTATTCGGGAAATTTCGTGTGGTAGGCGGTGGTGAAGGGCCAGCCGCGCGCGAGGCAGATACTGCGCATCGCCCAGCCGAGCGGGCCTTCGGTGGCAATGTGAATGGCGCACGGCATGAAGGATTGCGCGATGATTTCAAGCCGCTTGCGCGGCCGCAGCGCGAGGCGGATTTCCTTGTAGCCGGGCGTGGGAATGGAAGGGAACCGGTCCGGCCCGACGATGTCGATGACATCGCCATGGTCGCGCATGATGTCGGTCACCAGTGTCAGCGTGCGCACCACGCCATTGACCTGCGGGTGCCAGGCATCGGTGACGATCAACAGGCGCAGCGGCGCGGGCCGTTCGAGTGTCGTGCCCTTCTCAAGCGGGACGGGGGAGAGGTTGTTCACGGGGCTTCCCGCACCAGGGGTTCGGGCGTGAGGACGAGCGAGCGGGCTGCCTCCTCGGGCGTTACCCGGTCGCGCGCGGGGCGGCGCCCGGCGAAGGTCAGGCGGTTCTCGGCGGCCCAGTCGATCAGCGCGAATCGGCCATCGGCCTGTTCGACCAGGGCGGTGCAGCTTTCCACCCAGTCGCCATCATTCATGTAGGCAATGCCCTGGATGGTGCGCATCTCGGCATGGTGGATGTGGCCGCAGACCACGCCATCGAGGCCGCGCCGGCGAGCTTCGTTCGCGAGCGCGAATTCGAAGCGGTCGATGGCCTTCACCGCCCCCTTCACCTGCCGCTTCAGCCATTGCGACAGCGACCAGTAGGGGTAGCCCAGGCGACGGCGGACGGCGTTGAAGCCGGTGTTCATCCACAGCGCCCAGTCATAGGCCCAGTCGCCCAGATGGGCGAGGAACTTGGCGTAGCGGATCACGCCGTCGAACTCGTCGCCATGCATGACAAGGTAGCGCTTGCCGTCGGCGGCGGTATGGACGGCTTCCTTTTGCAGCCGCACGCCGCCGAGCTCCAGGCCCAGGCTCAGCCAGTCGCGGAACATCTCGTCATGATTGCCGGGGATGTAGGTGACGGCGGTGCCGCTGCGTGCCATCGACAGGATCAGGCGGATGGCTTCGTTGTGGTCATCATCCCAGTACCAGGATTTTTTGAGGCGCCAGCCATCGACGATGTCGCCCACCAGATAAAGCTGTTCGCATTCCACCTGGCGCAGGAAATCAATCAGGAAGTCGCAACGGCAGCCGCGCGTGCCGAGATGCGTGTCTGAAATGAAGATGGTGCGGTAGCGACGCTTGGTTTCAGCCGGGTGCATGAAGCTGTCCTTCCCGCCCGCTATGGCCTCGAATCGGTCAAGCGCGCACATCGAGTACAATGTGTGTTCGCGGGCATTACGCCGCATACAGATGAATCAGCGTGAATCATACGTGAAACCATCGAATTGTTCGGTGTCATGATTTGGAAACCGTCCAAGCACGAAACTGCAACCCTCGGACTGCGAAAAGTCTCGCTAAATGCTCGTGGTCTTCAATCCTGCGGCCGGTGCGCGGCGCCGGCGTCGCTTGACCCGAGCACTGGATACGATGCTTGGCCTCGGCATGCGGCCGGAGCTGGTGGAGACGACGGGGCCGGGTGATGCGGAGCGCCTGGCGCGCGAAGGGGCGGCGCGCGGCGAGGCGCTGGTCATCGCGGCGGGCGGAGACGGCACCATCGCCGAGGTGGCGAGCGGCATCGCCGGCTCCGACGCCTCGCTCGGGGTGCTGCCGCTGGGGACCGCCAATGTGCTGGCCTGGGAGCTGGGCCTTGCGATGCGGCCTGAGGATGCGGCCGGGCGCCTGGCCAGGGGGCGCATAGTGGAGCTGCGGCCCGGCCTTGCGCGCTTCGCCGATGGCCGCGCGCGGCTATTCGTGCAGATGCTGGGCGCGGGGTTCGACGCGGCGGTGGTGCGCGACCTCGACCTCGGGCTGAAGCGGCGCATCGGCAAGGCGGCCTATGTGCTGGAGACGCTGCGCCAGCTGCGCCGCTATGACTTCACGCCGATCACCGCGACGGTGGATGGACAGATCCACCACGCAACCAGTGCCATCATCACCAAGGGCCGGCTCTATGCCGGGCGCTTCCGGCTGGCACCCGAGGCGAGGCAGGGCGAGCCGGGCTTCCATGTGGCGCTGTTCTCGGCGCGGGGTTGGCTCTCGACCGCTATCCTCGGTGCGGCGCTGCCGCTGAACCTGCTCCCCGCCATGCCGGGGATGCGCTTGCTGCGCGCGAGCCGGGTGGAACTGCAAGGCCACGGCGTGCCTGTGCAGGCCGATGGCGACGCCGCCGGTACGCTCGGCGTCACGGTCGCGGACATGCCGGGGCCGCTACGCCTGGTGGGTGCCTGAACGCCCCGCTCAGCGCAGCGCGAAATCCTTCAGCACCTCGGGCTTGAAGGCCAGCCCGTGCCCCGGCGTCTCGGGCGCGGTGATGAAGCCGTCCACGATCGCGGGATGAGAGATCCAGACATCGTCGAGCAGGCCCATCTGTTCCGCCCAGGACGCATTGGGGATGGAGGCGAGCAGATGCACGTTCAGCTCCGGGAACAGATGCGGCGCGATCGTCATGCCCCAAGTGTCCGCGACGGTGGCGATCTTGCGCAGCTCGGTCAGGCCGCCGCGCATCGGGTCGGGCTGGAGGATGGGCAGGCGCGGATTTTCCAGGAAGGGTTTTAAGTCAGCGCGGCCGAAATGCGTCTCGCCGCCCACGATGCGCATGTCCAGCGCCTCGGCGCAGCGGAGGTAGCCGGCATAATCATCGGGCAGCACGGGTTCTTCGAGCCAGTAGACATCATATTCCGCCATGCGGTGGCCGGCATGGATCGCGACCTCGGCGGACCAGCCCATGTTCACGTCGATCATGATGTCGATGTCCGGCCCCAGCGCCTCGCGCATGCGGCGGACATTGTCCACATCGGTGCGCCAGTCGCCGATATGCGCGACCTGCATCTTTACCGCTTTGAAGCCCTGGCCAACAAAATGCTGCGCCTTCGCGATCATTCCCTCACCGCGGAGGTTGCGGAAGCAGCCGCTGCCATAGACGGGGATGCGCGCGTTCACATGGCCCCAGAGCCGGTGCAGCGGCATCCCGGCAGCCTTGCCGACAATGTCCCACAGCGCGATGTCGATGGCGGACTGGGCCATCATCGTGACGCCGCCGCGGCCGCCGGTGACTGTGGAGCGCCATAGATCCTGCCAGATCCCCTCCACCGCCGTCGCGTCGCGGCCGATGATGCGGGGTGCCATCGCATCCTCGATGCAGGCGGCGATGCTGCGTTGCAGCGGCAGGTTCAGCAGATGCAGGTAGCCCATGCCGGTGATGCCGGAGGCCGTCTTGATCTCGACCACGACGAGGTCGCGCATCAGGCCCAGCGGATGGCCGGCCAGCCAGGGATCATCCGGCCAGGGCATTTGCAGCACCGTGGTGCTGATCTCGCGGATGGTGAGGTCGTGCATGGGTGTATCCCTCGTCAGGTGAGCGGGCCGCCGAGCCAGCGGGCATAGGCGGGGCGTGCGCTGATCGTGGCGAACCAGCGCTCGAAATTCGGCAAGGCGGCCTTGCCCTCGACTGGGACGCCGAACCAGCGGCTGGCATAGGCGCCGAGCACGATGTCCGCGAGCGTGAGTGCTGCGCCCTCGATGAAGGCGCGCCCATCGGCCAGGCGTGCGTCGATGATGGCCCAGCAGGCGCCGGACTCCGCGACGGATTTTGCCACCACCGCCATGTCGCGCTGCTCAGGGGGGGTACGAATAAAACCCCAGAACATCATGCGCTCGGCGGCACTCAGGGTGGAGAGTTGCCAGTCCATCCAGCGGTCCACGCTGGCGCGCGCGGCGGGGGCGGCGGGGTACAGCGGCGCACCGGCCTCGCCCGCGATCATCGCCAGATAGCGTAGGCAGGAATTGCTTTCCCACAGCACCATGTCGCCATCGACGATGGTGGGGATGCGACCGTTCGGGTTCATCGCGCGGTATTCGGGCGTGTTCACCACGCCATGCTCCATCCCCGCCTCGCGGCGTTCATAGGGCATGGCCAGCTCATCGAGCAGCCACAGAACCTTGCGCACATTCACCGAATTGCTGCGGCCGTACAGGACCAGCATTGGCGAACCCTCCCCGCGTACAGCCTAGACCGGGTTGGGTGAATGCCCAATCGCCGGTTGGCTCAGCCCGCGGGCGGTGGCGGTGGCGCGAAGCGCGCCTTCAGCGGGATGGCGGCGAGCGAGAGGGCGGCAAGCGCGCCGAGGGCGAGCAGGATCTCCGTGGTGAAGATGCTGCCGAGGTCGAGCGCGCCGCCGCTGTCGAGCGTACGCCCAAGCCCAGCGCCGGACAGGCTGAATACCGCGGTGCCGGGGATGACCCCGAACAGTGTCGTCAGCACGAAGACCTGCAGGCGGATGCCGGCGAAGGCGGGCACGAGATTGACCATCAGGAAGGGGAAGATCGGCACCAGGCGCAGCACCAGCATGTAGGACCAGGCGTTGCGGCGCAGGCCCAAGACCAGGAACTTGGCGCGCGGGCCGAAGCGTTCCAGCGCATTCGCGCCGAACACCGCGCGAGCAGTGGAGAAGATGATCGTCGCGCCGATGGTGGCGGCCGCCACTGTCAGCAACGTCCCCGCCACGGCGCCGAACAGGAAGCCGCCGGTCAGGGTCAGCAGCGCAGCGCCTGGCACCAGCAGCACGGTCGCCAGCACATAGGCGGCGAGGTAGCCGAGCCCCGCGAGCACCGTGTTCTCCGCCACCCATGCGGTGAGCGTGCCGCGCACGCCGCGCAGCGTGTCCAGCGTGAGAAGCTCCGCAGCGCCGCTCTGTCGGATCGCGATGATCACGGCGATGATGGGCACGACCGCCCAGAGGCGACGGTCTTTCAGTAGGCGCGCGGCGAGGCTGGGCATGGCGAACTCCGTCGGCGAGGCGGCTACGGCACGGGCTTGCCGCAAGCCCATGGAACCTCCCGGCGCTGGAACCCGACCATGAGAACGGGCTGTTGACCAGCCACGACCGGGCGTTGTCCGAGCGCGGCCGTAAAGCGCATCGGGTCTGAGAGGAGGGTGGCGGGGCGTGGCGCGACCGACCAGCCGCCCATGGGATACGCCGTGGGATTGCTGCCTGTGCGCCGCAATTACCTGTAGCGGCGCACCATCGTGCCGCAGAATTCGGCGAATTCCTCCGCCACCAGCGGTGGGCTGGTGTGGTGCGGTGCCTCGCCGCGATGTTCCGGCGTGAAGCAGAAGGTCACGGTCACGTCGAAGTCGCGCAGCGCGCCCATCTGCCGGTCGAACCAGGCGAGCGCATCCGGGCGGAAGCTGTCCGCCCAGGACAGGCCCGTGCGGAGGTGCCGCACGCCCAGGCGTTGCAGCCAGCGGACGGAGTCCTCCAGCCGGTGATCCTCAAAATGGAACCACTGGCAGATGCCGAGATCGGGTGTGTGCCGGGCGAACGTCTCCGCCGACGGCTTGGGCGTGCCGTCCTCGCGCAGCAGGCCCATCGCAAAGTGCCGGTAGTAGGAGGATCCCTCGGCCTCGCGGTGGCGGGTGGTGGCTTCCCAGGCCCGCGGCAGGTCATAGAGGCTGTACCAGTGGATGCGCGGTGCACGGCCCTTCAGCAGCGCGGCGGTGCGCGCGAGGCCCCAATCCTGCACCTCCTCCGCGCCGAAGGAGGAGACACCCACTTCGGAGACCCAGACCGGCAGGGCGGTCACGGCAGCGATCTCGCTCAGCTTCTCCGGCCAGTCATGGATAGGCCACAGGTTCCAGTCGAGTGGGAAGCCATGCACCGCGACGGCGTCCATCGCCCCCAGCGCGCCCATCGCTTCCATGCGTTCGATGAAGCCGGGGTCGATGGGCGAGATGCCGCCGAGCACGCGCGTGAGGCGCGGATGCTCGGCGCGGATCGCCTCGCCGGCCAGGCGCGCCATGCGGGCGAAGCGGCTCCAGTCCGGGTCCAGCGCCGGATCCCAATGCGACTTGTTGTTGGGCTCGTTCCAGATCATCGCGGCTTCGATCATGGCTGTGCTCCGGTGCTGGGATAGAAGGCCGCGGCGCCCAATGCGGCAGCGACGCGGCAGCACAGGTAATCGCCCAGCGCATGGTCCGGTGCCGTCGCGACGCCGCGAGGGTAGAGGCTGTGGAACCAGGGGCCAGGTTCGGCGGCCCGCGCCGCGATCTCCGGGCGCGTCATGCGCGCAGCGCCTCCCGCATGCGCGCCGCCGGGGCGCGGAGCCGCGCGACAATGGCGAGGAGCTCATCGACCCGGTGCGCGCAGCTGTGCCGGGCGCGGATGGTGGCAAGGCCATTGGCGGCCAGTTCCCGCCGCAGCGCGCAATCCCCCCGCAATGCGCGAAGCTGGCGCGTTGCGATCTCGCCGGAGTTGGCCACCAGATAGTCTGTCCCGGGGCGGAACAGGCCCTCGCTATCCTCCCAGGGGGCGGAGAGGAGGGGGATGCCGCAGGCCAGCGCCTCGAAGACGCGGATGGTCGGGATGCCGGGCAGCGCCGTGGTGTAGAAGCGGCGCGGCACGTGCAGGGTGACGAGATAGCGCGCGAAGACTTCCGGCACGCGCGCATTCGGCAGCCAGTCACGCAGGGCGGCGCCGTGTTGGCCGACCAGGGCGCGCGCGGCGGCCGGGTAGCGCACGCCGTGGATGGTCAGCGGCATCCCCGCGGCCTGGGTGGGGCGCAGGACGAATTCCTCCAGCTCTGCGCTGCGTTCGCCATCGCCCCAATTGCCGATCCAGACGGCGCCGCAGCGCGGCATCTCCTTGACCGGCGGGTGGAACAGGCGCGTATCGGCGGCCTCATGCCAGACAAAGGCACGGTCGCCCCAGCCCCACCGG
Organism: Roseomonas sp.; assembly: GCA_046593435.1. Classification (GTDB taxonomy): domain Bacteria; phylum Pseudomonadota; class Alphaproteobacteria; order Acetobacterales; family Acetobacteraceae; genus Plastoroseomonas. Next base: position 350 of record JBKJNV010000498.1, on the reverse strand, counting down.
CGGTAGGACTCCGCGAGCGTCGCGCCGAAGGCTAGGACGCCGTCATAGGCTTCAAGCTCGTAGGCGCGCATCGCCTCGGGCTCGCTGACGGCGCGGTGGTGCGTGTCGTGGAACAGCAGCGTGAAGCGTGCGCCATGGCGACGGCGGCGACCGAGTTCAGCAACAAGTGCGGGCGTGTTCCATTCATGCACCAGCACCAGATCCGCCTCCGCAAGCGCGGCCTCGGCATCGGCGATGTGGGTGTAGCGCTGCGGTCGCAGCTCGGGGTAGGCGGCGTGGAAGCTGTCGAGCCCGGCCGGGCCATGCGCATCGAGCAACTGGCCGAGGCTCCAGGAATCGGCGGGCTCGAA
>JBKJNV010000405.1:0-3191 GCA_046593435.1 Roseomonas sp. | reverse complement strand
GTGCCGCGTGATGGAGGCCGTGGTCATCACCGGGTCGGTCACGGTGAGGTCGGTCTGGGGGACATATTTCAGCACCCGGCTCGATGCCGGCTGCGCCAGCGCCGGACGCGTCAGCGCAAGCGCCGCCCCACCCGCGATCAATCCCCGACGTTGTACGCTCATGCGCGGCCCTCCATTCGGTGGGCCGGTGCCTGCCTATTCCTCTCCAACATCCAAGCAGTGCGGGGGCGCGCGGTGCAAGTAGAGCTTGTGTCGAATGGCACAACATTTCCTCTTGTTCTTGTTACTGCCGCCCGGACCAGTTACCGGGAAAACCGTTCGCGCCATCGGAGCATTGCATGACCCATCGCCGCACCCTGTTGACCGTGACCTTCGGCGCGGCGCTTGCCGCCCCCGCACTGGCCCAGGCGCCGTGGCCGAACCGGCCGGTGACCATGGTCGTGCCCTGGGCGCCGGGTGGGTCCAATGACGTGACCGCCCGCCTGCTGACCCCGCATTTGTCGGAACGGTTCGGCCAACAGTTCGTGGTCGAGAACCGCCCCGGCGGTGGTGGTTCGGTCGGCATGGGGCTTGTCGCGCGCGCCCGGCCCGATGGGCAGACGCTGCTGTTCTCCTCGGCTTCCAACCATGTGTTCCACGCGCTGCTTTCGACCGAACTCGGCTATGATCCGCGTGAGGCGTTTGCGGCCGTCTCGATGCTGGTCGATGTCCCGAACGCGATTGCAGTGCACCCCTCGCTCGGTGTGTCTACCCTGCCGGAATTGTTGGCCAAGATCCGTGCGACACGGGGCGGCCTGCCCTTCGCGAGTTCGGGCACCGGTTCCAGCAATCACCTGGGCGGCGAATTGCTGCGTATGATGACCAACACGGAACTGACGCACGTACCCTATCGCGGTGGCGCGCCGGCGGTGACGGATCTGGTGGCTGGCACCGTGCCAATGGCGGTGATGAACCTGCCCTCTCTCGTGGGGCCCGCCTCCGACGGCCGCATCCGCATCATCGCGGTCGCGACCGAGCAACGCGTGAGCTTCCGCCCTGACATCCCGACCGTGGCCGAACAGGGCGTGCCGGGCTACGCCGTGCGGTCCTGGGGCGGGCTGTTCGCCCCGCGCGGTACGGCGCAACCCATCATCGAACGCCTGGCCGCGGCGACGCGCGAGATCCTGGCGCTGCCGGCCGTGAAGGACCGCCTGACCGCGCTGGCGTCCGAGCCCATCTGGATGAGCCCGGCGGATACGGACGTCTTCGTCCGCGCCGAGTTTGAGCGCTGGCGCCCCGTGATCCGCGCGGCGGGGGTGACGCTGGAGTGAGGGGCGGCGCTGGTCGTTGCGGGCCTATGCCGCAGGGCACGGCTGCGGTATCGACGGCTTGTCACGATGAAGGGCGTTTTCGGTGGAATTCTTCGAGGAACTGATTGCGGCGTCGCTCAAGCAACCCAAGCGCATCGTCGGCAGCGCCTGGCTGGGGCACATTCCCTTCGCGTTTTACGTTGTGGCGAAGCTGCGCCCTAACCAGATCGTCGAACTCGGTGCCCACAACGCCGCGAGCTTCGCCGCCTTCTGTCAGGCATTTCACGATGCGGGCCTGACGGGGAACTGCGCTGCGGTCGATACCTGGGAAGGCGACATCCACGCGGGTCGCTACGATTCCAAGGTCTTCGACGACGTCAAAGCCTTCTTCGGCGGTTCTGGATGGAGTTTCGCGTCGCTGATGCGCTGCACCTTCGACGATGCGCTGACGAAGGTCGCCGATGGTTCGGTGGACCTGCTGCACATTGACGGTTTGCATACCCTTGAAGCCGTCACCCATGATTTTGAGACATGGAAGCCCAAGCTGTCCGACCGGGGTGTCGTGTTGTTCCACGACATCGCCGTTAAAGGCCGCGGCTTCGGGGTACACCTGTTGTGGGAGAAGCTGGCGGCGGCCTATCCGTTCTTCCGGTTCGACCATGCCTACGGGCTGGGGGTCTTGGGCGTGGGTAAGGACCAGTCTGCGCTGGCGCCGCTGTTCGATACACAGAAGGATGCCGCGAGGGCTTCACGAACCAGAAAATTCTTCAATTACGCTGGCGAGAGGATCGTGCTGCAGCAAAAAATCAACGAGAACAACGCACTTATCGCCGCCCATAAGCGCAATGCAGAAAGCAATGCGGCTTTAAAGAGGGACCTGATGGACACGCTTCAAGCCGTCGCGGCAACTTCGGCGAAGATACGCTGAGCATTGCGAAAGAACATGCGCATTGCCATCGTTATCAGTCACTGGAATTTTCGTTCAGACGAAAATCTAATAAATCTACTTTCGAAAATTTATCAAGAATCAAAAATATTTGAAATAAATTGTACGGTTGTAGTGAATGTAACAGACCAAAAACCTCTGTCTTTGTATGCCATCGCTCACCCTGTATCCATTTTATACAGAAATAACATTGGTATGAATATCGGTGCGTGGGATCATGGCTGGAGGTCTTCGTTTGATTGCGATGCATTCATATTCCTTCAAGATGAATGCTTGATCGTCCGGCAGGGCTGGCTGGATGCCTACCGCCGGAAGCTTGCCGATGCATCCATCGGGCTGATCGGTGAGTCGATCAACCACGACATGACGTGGGAGCGATTTCTACGCCATCCAAAGCCGCACCGTGCTGCAGCCCGCCAGCAGCTTCATGACGAAATCAGGACATTGGGGATAGACCCTGGCCATTCCAGCCGCCACCTGCAATCCCTGGTCTGGGCGGCACGTCGCGACGTTCTTGAACGCATCGGCGGCTTTCCAATCGGCGTCAACAAGATGCAATGCATCGCGTCGGAGGTTGGCGTCAGCCTCAAGGTGCAGTCTGCCGGATTGACCGTCCAACTTGCCGGCGAACGCCACTTTCAGTGGATCAGTCACCCACAATGGGACCCGAATGCTTCCCAGTTAGGCGCTGTAGAACCCGCGCGTTGAGGAGGCGCTGACTTGCCATCGCCCGGCGCGCAGCGGCGCTTCCGCTGCCGTATGCTCACCCCCCTCACTCCACCCTGATATCCGCCGCCCGCGCCACCTCGCGCCAGCGCGCCAGCTCCACATCGATCAGCTGCGCGAAGCCCGCCGGCGTCCCCGGCGCCGGCCGTGCGCCCTCGCTCTCGAAAATCCGCGCCACGCCGCCTTCCACCACCGCCGTGTTCGCCGCCTGGTTCAACCGCGCCACCACC
>JBKJNV010000015.1:0-8260 GCA_046593435.1 Roseomonas sp. | reverse complement strand
AGCAGCTGGTCAAGGGAGCCGCCTGTTTCATGGTGTGTTGACGCTGCCCGCAAACAGCCCCGCCATCAAGATCCATCGGCCCCCGCAGCCCCGCAGGCCTGGCTCTCAACCAACGGCCAGGGCCGGGCACAAGGGAGATTCGGCAACCACGTAGCGACAATCGGGGGCGCCGGAGAACGGCGCGCGATTGCCCGCGCACGCGCTGCGGTGCCATCGAGAGGCCAACACCAAGGAAGCACCCTTGCACCACGGCACGCCCCGCACCTAGGCTCAGGCAGATGATCATCTTTCTCCTACGCCGGCTGACGGTCGCAATCCTTGTGGCTCTCACCGTACTGACGTTGAGCTTCCTGCTCACGCGGCTGTCTGGCGACCTGGCCATCTCCATCGCCGGCCCGAACGCGACGCAGGCGGATGTCGAGATGATCCGCCAGGCCTATGGGCTGAACCGGCCGCTCACGACGCAGTATTTCGACTGGCTGTTCCGCGCCGTGCAGGGTGATTTCGGCGAGAGCTTCTTCTTCCGCGAACGTGTCTCCTCGCTCATCGCCCACCGCCTGCCGATCACGATGACCCTGGGCCTGGTGGGGCTGCTGATCGCGGTGGTCGTGGCACTGCCGCTCGGGATCATCGCGGCCGTGCGGGAGAATTCCTGGGTGGACCGCTCCGTCATGATGGTGGCCCTCATCGGCCAGGCGATGCCCTCCTTCTGGCTGGGACTGATCCTCATGGTGGTGTTTGGGCTCAACCTCGCATGGTTGCCGATCTCGGGCACGGGTGGGTGGGAGTACTACGTGATGCCGGGGATCGTGCTGTCCTTCTCGGCCATCCCATCGCTCATGCGCCTCACGCGCAGTGGGATGATCGAGGCGCTGTCGTCGGACTACATCCGCACCGCGCGCGCCAAGGGGCTCAGCCGGCTGTCGATCCTGGTCAAGCACGGCTTCCGCAATGCGGCGATCCCGGTGGTCTCCATCGCGGCGGTGCAGCTTGGCTTCATGCTGGGTGGCTCGATCGTCATCGAGACGGTCTTCGCCATGCACGGTGTCGGCTACCTGGCCTGGGAGAGCATCAGCAAGAATGACTTCCCGGTCGTGCAGGCCGTCGTGCTGGTACTCGCACTCATCTACATCGCGCTGACACTCTTCGCCGACCTTCTGAACGCCGTGCTCGACCCGCGGCTGCGCACGTCATGAGCGCGGTGCTGGTTCCCGGTACGGGGGCGTCCCGCCGCATCCTGCGCAACGCCGGCTTCCTTGTCGGCGCCGTCATCGTGGGCTTCGTGCTGATCGTCGCCGTGCTCGCGCCCTGGATAGCGCCCTATGATCCCTTCGCGATCGACCTCAGCCGTCGCCTCGTGCCGCCGAGCTGGATGGAGGGCGGCACACCCGCCAACCTGCTCGGCACCGACCAGCTGGGGCGGGACTACCTCTCGCGGCTGATCTACGGCGCGCGCATCTCCATGATCATCGGCATCGCGACGGTGATCACATCGGGCATCATCGGCACCACGATCGGCGTGCTGGGCGGCTTCTATGGCGGGCGCGTGGATGATGTCGTGATGTTCCTCATCACCGCGCGGCTTTCGATCCCTGTGGTGCTCGTCGCGCTCGCCGTTGCGGGGTTGATGGGCAGCAGCTTCATCCTGGTTATCCTGGTGCTGGGCCTGCTGCTGTGGGACCGCTTCGCCGTCGTCGCGCGATCCACCACCATGCAGATCCGCACGCTGGACTATGTGAGTGCGGCCTGGTGCTCCGGCTGCTCGCAGGCCAGCGTGCTGCTGCGCGAAGTGCTGCCCAACATCGCCACCCACCTCGCCGTTGTCGCCACGCTGGAGATGGCGTTGGCCATCTTGCTGGAGGCAGCGCTGTCCTTCCTCGGCCTGGGCGTGCCCGCGCCCCTGCCCTCGTGGGGCCTGATGATCGCGGAGGCCAAGGAGTACATGTTCTTCACCCCTTGGGTCATCCTGGTGCCGGGGATTACCCTGTTCGTACTCGTGCTCGGCGTGAACCTGCTGGGCGACGCGCTGCGCGACATGCTCGGGACTGATCTTTCCCGATGAGTTCCCTCCTCGAAGTCCGCGGCCTGCGCGTTACCTTCGGGAGCACGGCGGCCGTCCGTGGCATCGCGCTCACCGTCGAAAAGGGGGAGACGCATTGCCTGGTCGGTGAAAGTGGATGCGGCAAGTCGGTGACGGCACTCGCCATCATGGGCCTGCTCGCGAAGGGCGGTCGGCGCGAGGCGGAGGTGCTCTCCTTCGCCGGTCAGGACATCCGCAACCTCAACGAGCGCGATATGTCTCGCCTGCGCGGCGACCGCATGGCGATGATCTTCCAGGAACCGATGACCAGCCTGAACCCCGCCTATACCGTGGGTTCGCAGATGACCGAGGTAATGCGCCGCCACCGCAACGCGACCCGCGTGCAGGCTGTCGATCGCGCGGCGGAACTGCTGGGCCGCGTCGGCATCACCGCCCCTGGCCTGCGCCTGGGCCAGTTCCCGCACCAGCTTTCGGGCGGCCTGCGCCAGCGCGTGATGATCGCCATGGCGCTCATGTGCGACCCCGAACTGCTGATCGCGGATGAGCCGACCACCGCGCTCGACGTCACGGTGCAGGCGCAGATCCTGCGCCTGCTGGCCGAACTCCAGAAGGATCTCGGCCTGGGCATTCTGCTCATCACGCATGACCTCGGCATCGTCGCCCGCATCGCCGACCGGGTGTCGGTGATGTACGCGGGCGAAGTCGTCGAAAGCGCGCCGACGGCGGAGCTGTTCGCCGCCCCCCAGCACCCCTACACGCGGGGCCTGCTCACCTGCGTGCCGGTACCGGGCAAGGTACGGCGGGACGAGCCGCTGGGCAGCATCCCCGGCGTGGTACCGCGCATCCCGCCGGGCTTTGCCGGCTGTGCGTTCCGCGACCGTTGCGCCCAGGCGCACGCGGCTTGCACGGGCACCATCCCGCGCCGCGAAGCAGCACCAGGCCACGAGGTGCTCTGCACCCTGCCCCCAGGCTGGGCGGCGAAGGAAGCGGCATGAGCGTACCCGCCATCGAAGTGCGCGGCCTGCGTCGCGTCTTCAAGGTTCGCCAGGGATTGTTCGCGGCACCGCGCCATGTCCTCGCCGTCGATGACGTGTCCTTCGCGGTGCCGGCCGGCAGCGTGCTCGGCGTCGTGGGTGAGAGCGGGTGCGGCAAGTCTACGCTGGCGCGGCTTATTCTGGGCCTGCTGCCGCCCAGCGCCGGCGATGTTCTTGTGGATGGCAAGCGCCTGGCCGATATGGACCGCCGCGCCCGCGCCCGGCTGATCCAGCCGGTGTTCCAGGACCCCTTCTCCTCACTCAATCCACGGCGGCGGGTCGGGGACATCGTCGCGATGCCATTGGTGGCCCAGGGCGACGTGGACCGGCGCGAAACCGAGCGGCGCGTGGCCGCGGCGCTGGAGCGCGTGGGCCTCTCCACCGAACAGGGCACGCGCTATCCCTCCCAGCTCTCGGGTGGGCAGCGGCAGCGCGTGGCCATCGCGCGCGCGCTGGTGCTGCGCCCGCGCATCGTCGTCTGCGACGAACCGACCAGCGCGCTCGTTGTCAGCGTGCAGGCGCAAATCCTGAACCTGCTGGCCGAATTGCGCACCGATCTGGGGCTGACCTACCTGTTCATCAGCCACAACCTCGCCGTGGTCGAACACGTCGCGAGCGAGGTGGCGGTGATGTACCTCGGCCGCATCGTCGAGCGGAACGAGAGCGAGGCGCTGTTCCGCGAACCGCGCCACCCCTACACGCGCGCGCTGCTGGCCAGCGTGCTGACACCCGAACCCGGCCTGGGCGTGCCCGATGTTGGCCTGGGCGACATCATGCCCGACCCGGCCAACATCCCCTCAGGCTGCCGCTTTCATCCGCGCTGCCCGCAGGCGTTCGACCGTTGCCCGCGCGAGGCGCCGAAGACGACTCTGATGGCCACCGGCTTTGTCGAGTGCCATTTGGCGGAACCCGCGGCATAAAACGCCGGCCACGCGAGCTGGCCGGCGTGATCTGCTATTTCCACTTCGCCAGATAAAAGCGCGGCAGCTCATCGGGGAACGCCTTGAAGTCGAGCTGACGCGAGAAGGCGTAGGTATTCACATAGGTATGCAGCGGCATGAAATAGGCCTGCTCGGTCACGCGCCGGATGACGGCAGAATAGGCGCGCCGCCGCACCCCCTCATCGGCGGAAGACCCGCCCTCGACCAGCAGGCGCTGCACCTCCGGGTCGCGCGCGTAGTCTTCGTTGCCGCCGCCAAACCACTGCGGCATGAAGGCTGAGACGTCATTGATCGAATAGCTGCCCCAGCTACCCATCGCCATGGCGAGTTCGCCGCGCTGGGACCGCTGGATCTGCGCCGCCACCTGCAGCAGGTTAAGCCGCGCGCGAATCCCGACCGCGTTGAGGTAACTCTGCACCGCTTCGGACCACTGGCGCGGCTGCACGTAGCTGGTCAACTCAATGTCGAAGCCGTTCGGAAAACCCGCCTCGGTCAGAAGCTGGCGCGCCTTGGCGGGGTCGTAAGCATACTCGACCGCCGCCGCCGCATCGCAGCCGAACTGCGAGGGGTAGCAGGGCGCGGCCGGCACGCGGGAACCGCCGGTGACCAACCGATCGGCGATGGTCTTGCGGTCAATCGCATGCCAGACGGCCTGGCGCACCTTGAGGTTGGTCATCGGGTTCGGGCCGCTGCGGCCCGCGGCATCGAGCGAGAGGTAGCCAACCCGCATCGATTCCTGCTGCAGCGATTGCAGCGTGGGCAGCCGGTTCACATTGGCGATCTGATCCGGGTTCATGTTCCAGATCCAGTCGACCCGCTGGGAGAGCAGCTCCGTCAGCTCCGTCGCGGCATCGGTGACAAAGCGAGCGACGATGCGCCGGATCGCCGGCCGACCCTTGGGCCCGCCCTGGTAATAGCCATCGAAGCGCTCGTATTCGACGATGCTGGCGCTGTCGATACGCGTGATGCGATAGGGGCCGGTGCCGATCGGCGCGCGGGAATAGCCGTCCGCGCCGACACGTTCGCGATAGGCCTTGGGCCAGATCGGCGTGACCAGCGCGAAGTAGTCCAGCGCGGCGGGCGTCGGCACCTTCAGATGCAGGCGGATTGAGAGGTTGCCGGTCTTTTCGGCGCGATCGATCCAGGAATAGTTGCTCGGCGTTGAGACGCGCGCATCGGGGCTCGCGACGGTGTTGATGGTGTAGACCACGTCATCGGCCGAAAAATCGCTGCCATCATGGAACTTCACGCCCGGGCGGAGTGTGAAGTCGATCGTGGTCGTATTGATCCAGCGCCACTCGGTGGCGAGGGCGGGCACGATGTGGAACGTCTCAGGATCGCGGTGGACCAGGCCGTCCCAGGCCTGGTGGCCCAGGATCAGGCCGGTACGCTGGCTGTTGAAATAGGGGTCGATGTTGGGCACGGCATCGCGGAAGACGATGCGCAGTGTGTCGGACGCGCGCTGCGCTTCAGCGCGCGTCGCGGTCATGGCGATGGCTCCAGCAGCGGCAACGCCCTGCCCGAGTGTGCGGCGCCCAATGGTCCTGCCCTCGATGGTCATGCTCGCGCTCCTTGGTTGAGAAGTGAGGCTAACGGCGTGGTCGTACTGGCGGCAAGGGTCGAGGTGCTGCTGGATTGGACAGGCCGCCCGACGCTCCGCGGTCGCGTGAGCACCAGCACCGGCCTGACCGGTGCGCGCAAAGCCGCCTACGCTTTCTCGACCTGCCAGAAAATCGGAAAGCTGCTCTCAAGCAACCCTCGCAGCACGCCACGATACGCCGCCGGGATGGTGAACTGCCCCCACATGACCGAGGGTGTGAGCGCATAGGCAACGCGCTGCACCTCATCCGCGATGCGCTGTCGCTCTGCCTGGGTTTCGGCCTCGGCAAAGCTGCGGATCAGCGGCGGTATTGCCGCGTCGCAGGACCATCCCGGAAAATCTGCGCAGGTGCTGGCGATGTAGAAATGGGTCAGCGGCGTCAGCATATCCACGCCGTTGGAATAGACGGCGAACAGGCTCCAGCCCTCACGCCGCGCGCGGCGCGCGAGCACGGTGCCCCAATCCATCACCTGCTCATCCACGACGAAGCCGGCCTGCTTCATGTTCTGCACCAGCACGGCCGCCGCGGTCTGCGAGATCGACCCCGCTACCTGAAGGAATATGACCGGCTGGCCGGCATAGCTGGTGCGCGCGAGGTCGGCGCGCGCCTCGGCCGGCGAATACCGGGCAGCCTCGGCGCCCACGGTGGAGGAATAAGGCGCGTCGCACATCCAGAAGGACGGGCACTGCGGCGCGCGGAACCGCTCGGGAATGCCGATCGCCTGCAGCATCGTGTTCTGGTCTACCAGCTTCCACAGCACGCGCCGCACCGCGGGGTCGTTGAAGGGGGGAAATTCATGGTTTAGCCGGAAATTGCCCTGGAACTGGTGCAGCCCGCCCAGCGCCATCAGCCTTAGGTGCCGCGCGCGTTCCAGCCGCGTGATGAAGTCGAAGGGAACGTATTGCTGGTAGTCGATCTCGTTCGCCAGCAGCGCGGTCGATGCCGTCGCCTGGTCCGGCATGACCCGCAGCGACAGGCTGTTCACGCGCACATTCTTCCCGCCGGCGAGGAAATCCGGCGCCTCCGCGCGCGGCCGGTAGCCGGGGAATCTCTCCAGCACCATCACGTTGCCCGGGCGCCACAGATCCGCGCGGAAGCGGAAGGGACCCGAGCCAACCACCTCGGTGAGGCGCTGGTCGCCCGGCGTGCGCGCCAGCCGTTCGGGCAGGATGAAGGGCACCGGCGCGTTGGGCTTGCCGAGCACCTCCAGCATCAGGGGGAAGCGCCGCTTCAGACGGAATTCGAACTGCTTCGCATCAAGCGCAACCAGCTCCTCCGTCGCGTCGCGCAGCATCCGTCCGAGCGCGTCGCGCGGCATCCAGCGCACCAGCGAGGTGACCACATCCACCGCCCGCACCGGCGCCCCGTCATGGAAGGCGAGGCCGTCGCGCAGCGTGAAGCGCCAGCGCAGGCGGTCGGCCGAGACATCATGGCCTTCGACCATCTGCGGCCGCACCTGGCCCTGCCCGTCCATCGCGAACAGCGTGTCGAAGACGTGGAAGCCGAAGGTGCGCGTGATGGCCGCTGTGGTCAGGTAGGGATCGAGGATCACCACCTCGGATTCCAGCACCAGGTTCAGCGTGGTCTCGGCCCGTGCCTCCGGCGCGCGGATGATGCCGGCCGCACTCAGCGCCGCGCCGCCCGCCAGAATGTGCCGCCGCCCGATCCCTGCCTTGCTCATTGCGCCCCCCTTGCTTTTACCTGGAAGGCGAGGCTGCACGCGCGAGCGTGCGCACGGCAAGTGCCGAAACCGTCACGTTCTGGGGCACGGCACCTCGTCGGGCCGGCGCCGGCATGCCACGCTGCGTGAAAACCACAGGATGCGCGCCACAATGGCCGACGAGGATCTTCGCTTCCTGACCGCGACCGAGGCCGCCGCGCTGATCCGCCGCCGCGCCCTGTCCCCGGTCGCCCTCACCCGCGCGATCCTCACCGCCATCGAGGCAAGCCAGCCCAGCCTCAACGCCTTCGCCACCATCACCGCCGAGTCCGCGCTGCGCGACGCCGCCGCCGCCGAGCAGGCCGTCATGCGCGGCGACCCACTCGGCCCGCTGCACGGCGTGCCGGTGCACATCAAGGACCAGGTGGACACCGCCGGCATCCCCACGCGCCACGGCTCCGCGATCTTTGCCGACAACATCCCCGCGCGTGACGACATCACGGTCACGCGCCTGCGGGCCGCCGGCGCCATTATCCTGGGCAAGACCACCATGTCGGAGTTCGGCCACAAGGGCCTGACCGACAGCCCGGCGCACGGCGTCACCCGCAATCCCTGGCACCTGGACCGTACGCCCGGGGGTTCATCGGGCGGTGCCGCGGCCGCGGTGGCCGCCGGGCTTGGCTCGCTCGGCCTTGGCACGGACGGCGCCGGTTCCGTCCGCATCCCGGCCGCCTGCTGCGGGCTCATTGGCCTCAAGGGCACCCTCGGCGCGGTGCCGTGGGAGGCAGCGGCCGACGGGTTTTCGAACAATGTCTATGCGGGCCCGATCAGCCGCTCCGTCGCCGACGCCGCGTTAATGTTTTCCATCATCGCCGGTCCCAGCCCGCGCGACCCGCAGAGCCTGCGCGCGCATCCCTTCACGCCGGTCGCGCGGGCTGGGACCGGCGATGATGGAAAACATTAACGCGGCGTCGGCGACGGAG
>JBKJNV010000501.1:0-4909 GCA_046593435.1 Roseomonas sp. | reverse complement strand
TGCGCGCGCACCAGATCAGCTGACCCCGGCGCGGGCGCGCCCCGCGCGCCGCCCCCGCTTGCCCATCCCCTGTCCTTATGCTCATAGCAACGCGATATTGCCTGGCGGGGGTCCCATCACATGCGGGTTGCGGTTCTGAAGGAGCGTCGGGCGGGCGAAGCCCGCGTGGCGGCAACACCGGAGACGGTCAAGAAACTCATCACCCTGGGCTGCACGGTGGCCATCGAGGCCGGCGCCGGCCTCACCTCCGGCTTCACCGATGCGGCCTATGCCGAAGCCGGCGCCGAGATCACGCCCGACGCCGCCGCCACGCTGGCCAATGCCGGCATCGTCCTGAAAGTCCGCGCCCCGCTGGGGACAGGCGAAGGCGCGCTCGATGAGCTCGCGCTGATCCCGCGCGGTGCCATCCTGATCGGCACGCTCGCCGCCGATGCCGCCACTGCCGCAGCCTATGCCAGCCTCGGGATCGAGGCGCATGCGATGGAGCTGCTCCCCCGTATCACCCGCGCCCAGTCGATGGACATCCTGTCGTCCCAGGCGAACCTCGCCGGCTACCGTGCCGTGGTCGAGGGCGCCGCCGCCTTCGACCGTGGCTTCCCCATGCTGATGACAGCCGCCGGCACCATCCCCGCCGCGAACGTCTTCATCATGGGCGCGGGCGTGGCGGGGCTTCAGGCCATCGCCACCGCGCGCCGACTGGGTGGCCGCGTCTCGGCCACCGATGTTCGCCCCGCCGCCAAGGAAGAAATCAAGTCCCTGGGTGCCACCTTCGTCGGCCATGAGGATGAGGAGAGCAAGTCGGCCCAGACCGCCGGCGGCTACGCCAAGCAGCTCTCCGCCGATTTCTACGCGAAGCAGGCCGAGGTCGTGGCCGCCCACATCGCCAAGCAGGATGTCGTCGTCACCACCGCCCTGGTCCAGGGCCGCCGCGCCCCCACGCTGGTGACCGCGGCGATGGTCGAGAGCATGAAGCCCGGCTCCATCATCGTGGACATCGCCTCGGATGCGGGCGGGAATTGTGCACTCACCGTCCCCGGCGAACTCACCACCACGGCGGGCGGCGTGAAGATCCTCGGCTACACCAACTGGCCCGGGCGCATCCCCGCCGCCGCCTCGGCGCTGTACGCGCGCAACCTGCTCACCTTCCTCACCACCTTCTGGGACAAGGAGGCCAAGGCGCCAAAACTGTCGCCGGAGGATGACATCATTAAGGGCACCGCGCTGACCCGCGCCGGCGCCGTGGTGCACCCCTCACTCGCCCCAGCAGCCGCCGCCTGAGGAGCCCGTCATGAACCCCACCGAACTCGCCAACCAGGCGACGCTCGCGGCGAACCGCGCGCTCGAACTCGCCGAGGCGGCCCGCCGGGCCGCCGCCGCCGTGGCGCCGATCGCCGAGGCGGCCGACCCCTTCCTCTACATGCTGACCATTTTCCTGATGGCCTGCTTCGTGGGCTACTACGTGGTCTGGAACGTGACCCCCGCGCTGCATTCGCCGCTGATGGGTGTCACCAACGCCATCTCCTCGGTGATCGTCGTGGGCGCGGTCCTGGCCACCGGCCTGTCGGATTCCATCGCCGCCAAGCTCTTCGGCTTCATCGCCGTGACGCTGGCGTCCGTGAACATCTTCGGCGGCTTCATGGTGACGCGCCGCATGCTCGCCATGTTCAAGAAGAAGGGCTGAGCCGATGGGCGCGACCGTCTCGACACTCGCCTATCTCGTCTCCTCCGTCCTGTTCATCATGGCGCTGCGCGGGCTGTCCCGCCCGGACACGTCGCGGCAGGGCAATCTCTACGGCATGATCGGCATGGGCATCGCGATCGTCGCGACCCTGCTGCGTCCGGGCATGAGCGGGGGCGGCATTGCCATCGTGCTCGCGGGCCTGGCCATTGGCGGGACCATCGGCACGGTGGTCGCCAGCCGCATCCAGATGACGGCGCTGCCGCAGCTGGTCGCGGCCTTCCACAGCCTCGTCGGCATGGCAGCGGTGTTCGTTGCCGCGGCCGCCTTCTACGCGCCCGACAGTTTCGGCATCTCCAAGCCCGGCGGCGGCATCAAGGCCGGCTCGCTGATCGAGATGGCCCTCGGCCTCGCGATCGGCGCAGTGACCTTCTCCGGCTCCGTGATCGCGTTCGCCAAGCTCGATGGCCGCATGTCCGGCGCGCCGATCATGTTCCCCAACCAGCACAAGCTGAACCTTGGTTTGGGCATCCTGCTGCTGGTGCTGGTCATCCTGTTCGTCATCACCGGCAGCAGCGTGCTGTTCTGGATGATCGCGCTGCTCGCCTTCGCGCTGGGCTTCCTTCTGATCATCCCGATCGGCGGGGCGGACATGCCGGTCGTCGTCTCGATGCTGAACAGCTATTCGGGCTGGGCGGCGGCGGGCATCGGCTTCACCATCGGCAATATCCTGCTCGTGGTCACGGGTGCCCTGGTCGGCGCCTCGGGTGCCATCCTGTCCTACATCATGTGCAAGGGCATGAACCGGTCCATCATCAACGTCCTGCTCGGCGGATTTGGGACGACCGGCGGCGGTGAGGCCGGCCCCGGTGCCGCCACCGGCGACCGCGCCCCGGTCAAGGCCGGCAGCCCGGAAGACGCCGCCTACATCATGAAGAACAGCCAGAAGATCATCATCGTGCCCGGCTACGGCATGGCGGTGGCCCAGGCCCAGCAGGTGCTGCGCGAAATGGGCGACCTGCTGAAGAAGGAAGGCGTGGACGTCTCCTATGCCATCCACCCGGTCGCGGGCCGCATGCCCGGCCACATGAACGTCCTGCTCGCCGAAGCCAACGTCCCCTATGACGAGGTGCATGAGCTCGAGGAGATCAACCCCGAATTCGCCGAGGCCGACGTGGCCTTCGTGATCGGCGCCAACGACGTGACGAACCCCGCCGCCAAGACCGACAAATCCTCGGCCATCTACGGCATGCCGATCCTGGATGTGGAGCGCGCGAAGACCGTGTTCTTCATCAAGCGCGGCATGGCCTCGGGTTATGCGGGCGTCGACAATGAGCTGTTCTTCCGTCCCAACACGATGATGCTGTTCGGCGACGCGAAGAAGGTCACGCAGGCGATTGTGCAGGCGTTGCAGCGCTGAGCCGCACTTGACGGAAGCACGTCTCTAGAGGTATAAATTCCTGGAAGGCAGGCCGATCAGGCCCGCCTTCCACGGGGCCCACTCCGAAATGCAGAAAAGCGGAAATTCAGCAAAATATCCTCACCGGTTCAGAGGGTTGAGCTACCGCGTCCGAGTAAGATTTTCTTACTTTCAGTGACTTGACGCCGCGCCCCGGCGCAAGGGACACACAGGCCTGACACAGCGCGGAGCATCGCCATGCGTATTCTCGCCTTTGGGCTTCTCGCCATGCTGCCCATCGTGGCGCATGCCCAGCAGCCGGCCATCTTCCCGACCCGCGATGTCACCATCACCTACCGCACGACCGGCGGCGCGCAGGGCCCGATGAACGTCACCATGGCCTTTTCGGCAGCCAACAACCTGATGCGCATCGACGTACCCGGCGGTGGCCCGATGGGCGCAGGGTGGATGCTGTTCGACCACCGCGCCGGCAATGCCCGCATGGTGATCGACCAGCAGCGCATGGTGATGACGATGGATGGCGCCATGGTGCCTGGCGGCGGCGGCTTCCGCCCCTCGCCCGAGGCGCGCTTCACGCGTGAGGGGGCCGACCGTGTCCTTGGCACCGCCTGCACCAACTGGCGCATCGAGGACCGCGGCAATCGCGCGCGGGCCTGCCTCACCGACGACGGCGTGATGCTGCGGGCGCTGCCGGAGACCGAAGGTGCTGGCACGCTGGAGGCGACCGAAATCCGCTACGGCACCCAGGACCCGGCGCGGTTCACCATCCCCGCCGGCTACCAGACCATGGACATGCAGCAGATGATGCAGGGGCTGCAGCGCCAGGGCGGCGGTCAGCGGCCGCCAGCGCGCTAGCGCCCGGCGCCGGGCCGCGCCATATGCACGCCATGCATCGTCGCGCGCTGATCGCTCTCACCCTCCTCCCGGCCAGTGCCATGGCGCAGGCGCCGCCGCGGCGCCCTCCCGCAGCGGCCCCGCCGCGCGGCAACGCCATTCTTGAAGGCGCCGAGCGCACGGCGGCCCTGGCGCGCGTGGAGGCCTATCTCGGCAGCATCCGCACGCTCAAGGCGCGCTTCCTGCAACTCGCGCAGAATGGCGCGACGGCCGAAGGCACCGCGTGGATCCAGCGACCGGGGCGCATGCGCTTCGACTATGACCCGCCGACGCCCATGCTGCTCGTCGCCTCCTTCGGCCAGTTCCTGTTCTATGATCGCGAGTTGCGCAGCCCGTCGGTGGTGCCGACCTCCGCTACGCCGCTGGGCATCCTGTTGCAGGAAAACCTGCGGCTTTCGGGTACGGTCACCATCGAGGAGGTCGCGCGCGAGGGCGGTTTCCTCGCGGTGACGCTGTTTCGCACCGACAGCCCCACCGATGGCCGCCTCACGCTGATCATGGAGGAGGAGCCGATGCAGCTGCGCCAATGGGTGGTGCTGGACACGCAGAACCGGTCAACCCGCGTCACGCTCTCGCGCATCGAGACCGGGCTCACCTTCGACACCGCGATCTTCGCCTTCAACGACCCGCGCTTCTTCGAACCAGGCGGCCTCGGCGCGCCGCAGCGGTAGAGGTCAAACAAGGGGCGAATGCCGCAACATCGGGCTTGCCGCGCGCCCGAATGCGCGAAAGCCGGCAGTCCGGCGAGCCCAGCGGCCGGCGCTTGATGTCCCATGAACCCGGCGGTCATTCCGCATGACCGCCGGGGCTCACATCCCGAGCACGTCGCGCATCCCGTACAGCCGCGGCGGCCGCCCCAGCACCCACAGCGCCGCACGCACCGCCCCCGTCGCATAGACCCGCCGGTCGAAGCTGCG
>JBKJNV010000228.1:0-6634 GCA_046593435.1 Roseomonas sp. | reverse complement strand
GCTCGATATCCAGACGTGGAACTCCGCCCGCGCCCGGCTCGACACGCGCGTCTATGTGCAGGAAGGCGCGCTGCGCCGGGCGCTGGCGAAGGTCACCCTGCCGGTCGATGCGGTGTGGGGCACGCTGGACCAGATCGCCTATTGGGGCCTGGAGGATCGCGTCGCCGCACTCCGTGCGTTGCACCCCGATGCACGCATCACCCTCATCCCCGATGCGGGCCACTGGCTGCCCCATGAAGTGCCCCAGGCGCTGTGCGATATTCTGCGTGGCTACTTCGCAAACCGCCGCGTGCCGTTGGGCGCGCATTGAAGGAGATGCTGGCATGGAATTGACCCGCGCGCTCGGCGCATTCATCGCCAACCTCACCGCCGACGCCGTTCCGGCCGAGGCCTTCCGCATCGCCCGCATGGGCCTGATCGACTGCGTTGGCGTGATGATCGCGGGGCGCGATGATGAGGCACCGCAGATCCTCCGCCGCACGCTGCTGGGCAGCGCCGCCAACGCCACCACGGGCGAAGCGAGCCTGTATTTCTCGACCCTGCGCGCCCCCGCCCCCGAAGCCGCCTGGATCAACGGCACCGCCGCCCATGCGCTCGATTTCGACGACGTCTCGCTGCGCGGCCATCCCTCCACCGTGCTGGTCCCCGCGATCATGGCCGAGGCCGAGGCGCTGGGGGCCTCGGGCGCCGAAATCCTCACCGCCTATGTCGCGGGCTACGAGGTCTGGGCCGAGCTGATCCGGCGCGAGGCGGGGATGCTGCACTCCAAGGGCTGGCACCCCACCGGCGTGATGGGCGCCGTCGGTGCGGCCGCGGCGTGCGCGAAGCTGCACGGCCTGGACGCCGAACGCACCACCATGGCCATCGCCCTCGGCGCCTCGCAATCCGCCGGCTTGATGGCGAATTTCGGCACGATGACAAAACCCTTCCACGCCGGGCGCTCCGCCCATGCCGGGTTGATGGCGGCGCGCCTGGCCAAGGCCGGCCTCACCGCCTCGCCCGACGCGCTCGAACATCCGCAAGGCTTCCTCTCGGCCATCTCCCAGCATGGCGAGACGGATCGGACATCGCCCTGCACCGCGGGGGCGCCCTTCCGCATCCTCACCGAGGGGCTGAGCATCAAGAAATTCCCGGCCTGCTACTGCACGCATCGCGCCATCGACGGCGCGCTGTCCCTGGTGCGGGAGAATTCCTTCGCGCACACCGATGTCGCCAAGGTCGAGGTCCACATCAGCGATCGCTTTGCGACCATCCTGCGCAACGCCCAGCCCCAGACCGGGCTGGAGGCGAAATTCTCCATGCAATTCGCCATGGCGGCGTCGATCATCGCGGGCCGCGTCGGCCTGCCGGAGCTGACCGACCGCTTCGTCCAGCGCGCCGACGTCCAGGCGCTGATGCCGCGCGTGAGCGTCATCACCAATCAGGATTACGACCCCCAAAACCCCTCGGGCAGCCGCTTCGACCAGGTGATCGTGACGCTGAATTCCGGCCAGGTCATCACCGGGCCCGAGGTGAAGCGCGCCCGCGGCCATGCCTCGATCCCGCTCTCCGATGGCGAGCTGTTCGAGAAATTCCGCGCCTGCCTCGAAGTGGGTGGCGAGGCCGCGCGCGCCAACGCGCTGTTCGACCGCCTGCTCACCATCGACAGCCTTCCGGCTCGCCAGATCGCGGCCTGAGCGGAACCACCCGCATGGACACGCACGCCCCCCTCGCGCTGCGCTCCATGACCTAGGAGATGGCCGGCGCGCGGACGCCGGGTAGGATGTGTGCGCCAAAGCCGCCATCGTGACGATGTGCGCCGGCGACCGGGGCGCGCGCGCGCTCGACCACGCGATCCAGGTGCATGGCGCGATGGACGAGAGCCTGGAACTGCCGCTGACCAGCTTCTACCGGCCGCTGCGCCACGCGCAGATCGGCGGCGGGACCAGCGGGATGCAGCCCGTGCTGATCGCGCGGAAGCTTCTGAAGGGATGAGGATGAAAGAATGAGGGAAATTTCCCCCATTCTTTCTCAGACCGCGAACGCAGCGACCGCGATCAGCACTATCGATATCGCGACCGCTGCGATCACTATCAACGCCGGGGCAGCGGCCTCGTCCCCTGTCCAGGGGGTCTCACCCTCATCCTCGGGCAGGCGACGATAGATTTGCGGAATGCCAATGCTATGCATGCGCGCGAACTCCCTGATGGGCTGACTGCGCCGGCCCAATGTTCAGCAGGGGCGCCGCCAGGCCGGCGGCCTCCCCGATCACCACCATCGCCGGCCCCGGCAGTGCGGCGCGCTTGGCGGCCAGCGTGCAGGCCCCCAGCGTGGTCCGCAGCGTCGACTGCGCCGCCATCGTTCCTTGCGCGATGATCGCGACCGGTGTCTCCGGAGGCAGGCCGCCCGCGACCAGCCGCACCACGATCTCATCAAGGCGAGACACCGCCATGAAGGCCGCGATGGTGCCGCCGAGCCGGGCGAGCGCTTCCCAGTCAACGCTGTCCGGCAGCGCCCCGGTGCCGTCATGCCCGGTAACGAAGGTGACCGCGCTCGAAACCCCGCGATGGGTGAGTGGAATTCCCGCAGCGGCCGGGACCGAGGTGCCCGCCGAAACACCAGGCACCAGCCGCCAGGCGATGCCCGCCTCGTTCAATGCCAGGGCTTCCTCGCCGCCACGGGCGAACAGGAAGGGGTCGCCGCCCTTCAGCCGCACCACGCGCAGCCCGGCGCGCGCGCCCTCCACCAGGCGCTTGTTGATCGCGGCTTGTGGGACAGGTGCGGCGCCCTTGCGCTTGCCGACATTGACGATGGTTGCGCCCGCACGGATCAGGCGCAGCACACCGCGCCCCGGAAGCGTGTCATGCAGAACGAGGTCCGCCCGCTTCAGCGCCTCGGCCGCGCGCAACGTGAGAAGGCCGGGGTCGCCCGGTCCCGCACCCACCAACCACACCTCACCCGCGCGCGGTGCCTCGGTCTCGGGCAGGGTGGTGAGGGTATCGACGTCAGCCATACGAGGACTTCCCAAAATGAGTAGAATATTTCTTAGGATGACGGTATACCCAGCCGCAAGAGAATTTTCATCTCCAGTTGCAAGAAAATTCCCTTTGGAGCGCTCGACATGTCCACCGTCCAGACTGAGAAGAAGCCTTCGGGCGCCGAGGCCATCAAGCTCGCCAGCACCGGCCTGCGCGGCCCCATCGCTGAAGAAATCGACGCCGAGGCCGCGCGTGGCGGGCTGTCCGAAGCGTCCTACACACTGCTGAAATTCCACGGCACCTATGAGCAGTTCGATCGCGACACCGCCACGGAACGCAAGCAGCGCGGCGAGGACAAGGCCTGGTCCTTCATGGTGCGCGTCCGCGCGCCCGCCGGCCGCCTGACCGCCGCGCAGTACCTGGCCCTCGACACGCTGGCCGAGACCCATGCCGATGGCACGCTGCGCCTCACCTCGCGCCAGGGCGTGCAATTCCACGGCGTGCTGCGGCAGAATTTGAAGGCTACCATTGCCGGCATCAACGCCACGCTGCTGACTTCGATGGCCGCCTGCGGCGACGTGGTGCGCAACGTCACCACCTCACCCGCGCCCAGGCGGGATTGGATCCATGCGCGGCTGGAGGCGGAAGCCTTCCGCCTTTCCTCGGCCCTGCTGCCGCGCACCCGCGCCCACCACCAGATCTTCCTCGACGAGGACGCGGGCGGGGCACCCGAGGATGAGCCGCTCTATGGCCCCACCTACCTGCCGCGGAAGTTCAAGATCGGGCTCGCCCACCCCTCCGACAACACGCCCGACGTGCTGGCCAACGACCTCGGCTTTCTCGCGGTGACCGAGGGCGAGACGCTGAAGGGCTGGATCCTGCTGGTCGGCGGCGGCATGGGCATGACCCACAACAAGCCCGCCACTTACCCACGCCTTGCCTCTCCCATCGCGCTGATCGGCCCCGATGAGGTGCTCGAAGCCGCGCAGGCCGTGGTGCGCTTCTCCCGCGACCATGGCGACCGCTCCGACCGCAAGCATGCGCGGCTCAAATACGTGGTCGAGGAGAAGGGCGTCGCCTGGGTGAAGGCGCAGCTGGAGGCCGATCTAGGCCGCACCCTCGCTGCACCGCCGCCGCTGCCGACGCTCACCATGCCGGAGCTGCTCGGCTGGCACGAACAGGGCGATGGGCGCTGGTGGCTCGGCCTGCCCATCCCGGCCGGGCGCATCGGCGGCACGCTCCGTGCTGCTGTGCGCAAGGTGGTGGAGCGCTTCGCGCCCAACCCGATCGCGACGCCGCAGCAGGACTTGATCCTGTCCGACATCGCGGCCGCCGACCGTGCCGCCATCGAGGCCATCCTGCGCGCCCATGGCGTGGTCTTCGCCGAAGACCTCTCCCCGCTTGCGCGCTGGTCGCTCGCCTGTGTGGCCCTGCCCAGCTGCGGCCAGTCGCTGGCCGAGGGCGAGCGCGTGCACGCTCCGATCCTTGCCGACGTCCAGGGCGCGTTGGTCCGGCACGGGCTGCTGGGCGAGCGCATCAGCCTGCGCCTGACCGGTTGCCCGAATGGCTGCGCGCGGCCCTATTCCGGCGATATCGGCATCGTTGGCCGCGCGCCTGGCCTCTACACCCTGTTCGTCGGCGGCGACTTTGCCGGCACCCGACTGTCCTTCCCGCTCGCCGACAAGGTGACGCAGGCGGATGTGGGCGCGGTGCTCGACCCCGTCTTCGCCGCCTATGCAACCGCCCGCCTGGTGGGCGAGGGCTTCGGCGACTTCTGCGCCCGCCTCGGCCCCGAGCGGACCCGGGCCCTGCTTCTGATGGACGCATCCGAAGCCGCCTGATGCTGCCGCTGACCTTCATCCCCGCCACACCGGTGCTGCTGGTCGGCAGCGGCCCGGCCTTCGAGAAGCGGCGCGCGCTGCTGCTGGCCGCCGGCATCACCGCGCTGACCATCTGCGCGACACGCCCGGACGCCGCGGCGCTGGATGCCGCGCGGCTTGTCTTCGGCGCGGGCCTCTCGGACGCGGACAATGAATGGCTTGCCGCCGAAGCCCGCGCGCGGCGCGTCCCGGTCAACATCGAAGACGTGCCGCATCTATGCGATGTGCACGTCCCCTCGATCGTCCGGCGGGGGGCGTTGCTGCTGACCATCTCCACGGCCGGCGGCGCCCCGGCGCTGTCGGTCGCGCTGCGCGAATGGCTGAGCGAGCAATTCGGGCCCGAATGGGCCGACCACCTGGAGGAGCTCACGGAGCTTCGCCAGCGCCTGCGCGCCTCCGGTGCGAAGCCGCCCCAGATCATTACCGCGATGCGCGCGCATCTGGCCGCCATGGCCTGGCCGCCGCTCGCGTAAACCGCGCGTCAAGAAAGTCGCGCACATACTCCCGCCATGCGCCTGCTTGCCCTTCTCATGCTATTCGCCGCACCGGCCTTCGCGCAGGAGACGCTGCCCGGGCAATGCACCGCCGCGGGCGAGGGTGTCCTCGCCTGCATGGCGGGGCGCGCCTGCGTCTGCCGGTTCGAACGCGGCGGGCAGTTGACAGGGCGCGGCGATCGCTTCGCGTGGGATTGCGGGCCACTGCGCCCGGATTGCCCGCCGGCCTCACCCATGCCGAGGATGGCGCCGATGCCCGATATCCAAATGATCGTGCCGATGGACCGACGGCGCTGAGATCGGCGGCGCACTGCCCCGCGGCGATACCGCCTGGCGCCGCCTCAACGGCGCCTCTGCCCCGCGCCGCCCCGCGGCACCTCTGACCCGCGCCGCCTCAGCGGCGCCTCTGACCCGCGCCGCCTCAGCGGCGGCTCTGACCCGCGCCGCCTCAGCGGCGACGAAACCGCTCCACCGCGCCCACCAGCGCCGTGCGCACGCCCGGCTCCAGCGCCGAATGCCCGGCATCGGGCACGATGGTCAGCCGCGCCTTGGGCCAGGCGGCGGCAAGGTCGAAGGCCGTCTCCGGCGGGCAGACCATGTCGTAGCGACCCTGCACGATCTCGGCCGGGATATGCGCAATGCGATGCATGTGCCCGAGCAGCCCACCGGGCGGGAGGAACAGCTTGTGCACGAAGTAGTGCGCCTCGATCCGCGCGAGCCCCAGCGCGGTGCGATCCTGCGAAAAGCTCGCCACCGTGTCGGGCGAAGGCATCAGGGTGGAACAGCTGCCCTCATACTGGCTCCAGGCGCGGGCGGCGGGGAGGTGGATGAAGGGGTCCGGGTCGCACAGGCGCTTCATGAAATTGCCCAGCAGGTCCCCCCGCTCGGCCGGCGGCAGGTGCTCGGCGAAATTGGCCCAGGCATCGGGGAAGACGCGCTTGAGGCCGTGCAGAAACCAGTCCACCTCGCTGTCGCGCCCCAGAAAGACGCCGCGCAGCACGCAGCCTTGAACGCGCTCGGCATGCGCCTGGGCATAGGCCAGCGCCAGGGTGGAGCCCCAGGAGCCGCCGAACAGCAGCCACGCCTCGATGCCAAGGAAGCGGCGCAGCACCTCGATATCCTGCACCAGGTCGGGGGTGGTGTTGTCGCGCAGCTCGCCCAGCGGGCGGGACCGGCCGGCACCGCGCTGGTCGAAAATGATGACGCGCCAGTGATGCGGGTCGAAGAAGCGGCGATGCACCGCCCCCGCCCCGGCGCCCGGCCCGCCATGGAGGAACAGCACCGGCTGGCCGTGCGGATTGCC
>JBKJNV010000365.1:0-5926 GCA_046593435.1 Roseomonas sp. | reverse complement strand
CTCGGGGTAGGCGGCGTGGAAGCTGTCGAGCCCGGCCGGGCCATGCGCATCGAGCAACTGGCCGAGGCTCCAGGAATCGGCGGGCTCGAAAGCGGTGACGTCATGGCCGCGATGCAGCAGCTCGCGCAGGACGCCACGGAGGAAATGCGCATTGCCGTGGTTCCAGCAGGACAGTAGCGAATGGGTGAAGTAGACGATCTTCATGCCGCAGACGCCCGCTGGCCGGCATGTGTCAGCAGCATCCGGTATTCCGCCAGTGTCGCATCGGCCATCGCGGCCAGGCTGTAGCGTGCAGCGCGATGGCGCGCGGCCTCCCCGATGCGCGCGCGCCGCGCCGGGTCGCGCATCAGGGCGGCGATGGTGCGGGCGGCAGCCTTCTCATCCGACCAGTCGAGGAAGACCGCCGCACCGTCCCAGAGTTCGCGGAAGCTCGCGATATCGGCCAGGAGCAAGGCGCAGCCCGCCTGGGCGGCTTCCAGCACCGCGAGGCCGAAGGGTTCATACAGCGCGGGCGCGGCATAGAGCGGCGCGCGACGCAGGATGGCGCGCATTCCGCCGGTGTCGAGAATGCCAAGGCTGGTCAGATGCGCGAATGCGGCGTGGCTGCCCTCCGGCCCGTCGACCGGCCCCGCGGCGAGGACGGGGAAGGGCAGAAGCCGCGCCAGGCGATCGAGCGCAGCCACGTTCTTGCCAGGGTCCCAAAGGCGCCCGGCGGTGAACATCGCGTCGAGGATATCATCCGCCTTCGCGGGCGCCGCGTCGCTGCCATTGTGGATAGGGTGCGGCGCCCGCGGCAGGGCATGCGCAGCGGCTGTCGCCGCGGCATGCGCGCGTGTCGGCGCGATGAGGCTGTCGCAGGCGGCAAAGCCTTCGCGCAGCAGCGCGGATCGCCAGGCGAAGTCGCGCGGCATCGGCCCACCGCGAACCGCCGCCCACCATGTCGCGAGGCAGGAGTGGCAGGCGCCAAGCACGGGCACCTCGAACGCCCCGGTGCTCGCATAGGCGGGGCTGTTCAGATGCACGAGGTCGACCTCAAGCGCCTGCGCCAGCCGGCCAAGCGCATCGCCCGCGGCGCGGATCTGGACAGGCTCGGTCGCCATCCAGTCGAGCGGGACGGCGGCGTCATGCAGCGTCAATGCCGGGATGTCCGCGGCCTGCGCCGCCTGTCCCGCGCTGGGTGCCGGGCCTGTTACGGCAAGGTGCGTTGCGATACCGCGGGCGGCCAAGCCCCGCGCGAGGTCGATGGCGTATGTCCAGACGCCGCCGACGGCGTCGGCCGTCATCAGCACGCGCAGCCGAGGTGCGGCGTCCGTCACGCGGCCTCCCGCGCGCGGTCATGGGCACGCAGCCACTGTGCCAGGTCGGCGACGCCGTCCTGCCAGGGGCGCGGCGTGGGCAGCCGCAACGCGGCCGCCGCACGCCGTGTGTCGGAGACGTAGTAGCGTTGGTCGCCCGCGCGCCAGTCTTCGTGCCGGGTGACAACGCGCTCGCCGGTCAGCGCCTCAATACGGGCGATCAGTTGGCGCAGGCTGATGGCGTTGGCCGGGCCGCCGCCGAGGTTGAAGGCGCGCCCCCGCACCGTGCCGATGCGCCGCCATGCGGCCATGTAGGTGGCCACCGCGTCGCGCACGTCGAGCACGTCGCGCACCTGGCAGCCATCGCCGAAAATGCTGATGGGCTCGCCGTGCAATGCGCGCAGCAGGAAATGGGCGACCCAGCCCTGGTCCTCGGTGCCCATCTGGCGCTGGCCGTAGATGCAGCTCATCCGCAGCACCGTGGCCGGCATGCCGAAGCTGCGTGCGAAATCCAGCACGTACTGGTCCGCTGCACCCTTCGAACAGCCATAGGGCGTGTGGAATTCCAGCGGGCGATCCTCTCCGATGCCGGAGCGGCGCAGTTCGGGGTCGCGTGGAAGCCAGGCGTCGCCGTGCTGCTCCAGCGCCACATCCGCAAGGTCGCCATAGACCTTGTTCGTGCTGGCGAAGACCAGCGGCACATCGCCCCCTTGCCGTCGCATCGCTTCCAGCAGCTGCACCGTGGCCTGGAGGTTGATGGCGAAATCGGCCTGCGGATCCGTGAGGCTGGTCGTCACGGCGACCTGCGCGGCGAAATGGAAGACGGCGCTGCAATCGGCTGAAGCCCGCGCGAGCGCGTCGCCATCACGAATATCCGCGATGATGGCAGAGATGCGCTGCGGGTGACGCTTGCGCAGCCAGCGGAGATTGCCTTCGACGCCCGCTCGCGCAAGGGAATCAAAGACCAGCACGTCGTGGCCTTCCGAAGCGAGGCGGTCGGCGAGGTTGCTGCCGATGAAGCCGGCGCCACCGGTGATGAGGATCGGGCGACGCTCGGCGATGGCGGGCGAGGTGGCGTCGTTCATGCGACCAGGCCGCGCAACTCAAGCTCACGCCGGGCGTCGCCGACGCGATCGCGTGCCTGCTGGCGCCCGACCCATTCGGCCAGCTCCGCCAGGTCGGCGCGGAAATCAAGCCGCCGCGGCGCGTAGCCCAGCATGTGCTGCGCCTGGCTGATATCGGCGATGTTGTGACGGATATCGCCCGCGCGCGCCTGCTGGGTCACCTCCGGCTGGAGGTCAGGTCGGCCCATCGCTTGCGCGAGGTCGGCGGCCACCTCGGTGACGCTGCGGTCAACGCCGCTCGCGATGTTGAACACGCGCCCGGCCGCGGCGGGATGACCGAGTGCGAGCAAGAAGGCACGGGCCACGTCCTCGACATGGACGAAGTCACGGCGCTGCTGGCCATCCTCGAAAATCATCGGCGGCTGGCGGTTGTGCAGCCGCGCGGCGAAGATCGCGAGCACGCCGGTATAGGGGTTCGACAGCGCCTGCCCGGGCCCATAGACATTCCACAACCGCAGCGCCGCACCTTCCATCCCATAGGCGGGTGCCACAGTCAGCGTCAGGCGTTCCTGCACGTATTTCGTGATGGCGTAGACGGAAGCCAGGTTCGGCCGCTTCGTCTCGGGTGTCGGCACCGGCACCATCGGCCGGCCTTGCGCATCCAGCGGGTCCCAGCTGGTGGTGCCGACCGCGCGGGGGGTGCGCTGCGCATCCTCGATCAGCGCACCGTCCAATGTGCGGTACATGCCCTCGCCATAGACGCTCATGGAGGAGGCGACGACAACGCGGCGCACCGGCTGGCGGATCAGCGCCTGGAACAGCACTGCGGTGCCGTGGTCGTTCACGGACACGTAGTGCCCAACCTCGTACATGCTCTGCCCAACGCCCACTTCCGCAGCGAGGTGGACCACCGCATCCGCGCCGCGCAGCGCCGCCGCGACGCGATCGATGTCGCGGACGTCGCCGTTGACGACTTCGACGTCCGCGTCGAGCCCATCAGCGCCGCGATCGCCGTGTACCTGTTCAATGAAGCTGTCCAGGATACGCACCCGATGCCCCTCGGCGAGCAACGCATGGGCCAGGTGGCGTCCGATGAATCCAGCGCCGCCGGTGATCAATACGGTCTCGGCCAAGCGCGTCTCCTTCGTCGGGGATTCTCTGCAGCTGGTTCTAAGAACGCGACAGACAGGCAAAGGCCGCCTCACATCCTGTTGAGCGCGCGGGGCGTGAAGCTTCTTTCCTTCGGCCCGCGTTAGGTCGGGCGGATACACAGTGGAGGCAGGCACTTGCCCGATAGTATCGAGCCCTGGTCGAGGGATCCACGGAGCGTGCGCGTGGGCATCGTGGGACTGGGCAATTGCGCCTCCGCCTTCGTGCAGGGCCTGACCTATTATCGCGAGGCCGAAGCGAATGAGCCGGTGCCCGGGCTGATGAGCGTCACGCTCGGGCCCTACCATCTGCGCGACGTGGTGGTGAGTGCTGCCTTCGACGTGGCTCAGGGCAAGGTAGGCCGCGATGTCGCGGAGGCAATCGGTGCAGCGCCGAACAACACCTATCGCTTCGCCGATGTGGCGCCCACCGGCGTGCGTGTGGAGCGCGGGCCGACGCTGGATGGCATCGGTCGCTATCTGCAGGACGTGATCGTGGAGGCGGATGTCCCACCCGCGCCGGTGGCGGACATCCTCGCCGCGACCCGCACGGATGTGCTGGTGTCCTGGCTTCCGGTCGGTGCGCAGCGTGCGACGGAATTCTATGCCGAGCAGGCGCTCGCGGCCGGCTGTGCCTTCGTCAACTGCATCCCGGTCTTCATCGCCTCGGACCGCGACTGGCGCGGCCGGTTCGAGGCGCGTGGCCTGCCGCTGATCGGTGACGACATCAAGAGCCAGGTTGGTGCGACCATCCTGCACCGCACGCTGGTGAACCTGTTTCGCGAGCGCGGCGTGCGGCTCGACCGAACCTACCAGCTGAACTTCGGCGGCAATGCCGATTTTCTCAACATGCTGGAGCGCGATCGCCTGGTGTCGAAGAAGCTGTCCAAGACGCGCGCGATCACCAGTGAGCTCGGCGTGCCGCTGCCGGCCGAGGACGTGCATGTCGGCCCCAGCGATCACGTGCCCTGGCTGCACGACCGCAAATGGGCCCAGATCCGGCTGGAGGGAACCGGGTTCGGCGGTACGCCGCTTAATGTGGAAGTGAAGCTGGAGGTATGGGATTCGCCCAACGCCGCCGGTGTCGTCATTGACGCGGTGCGCTGCGCGAAGCTTGCGCTCGATCGCGGGGTCGGCGGCGCGCTGCTCGGACCCTCAGCCTATTTCATGAAATCCCCGCCACGCCAGTGGCATGACGCGGAGGCGCGTGAGCGCCTGCGCGCCTTTGTCGAAGACGAGACGCCATGAGCCGCCCCGACGTGATCACCCTCATCCTGGTCCGTCACGCCGCGCATGACCGCGTGGACCGCATCCTGTGCGGTCGCATGCCCGGCGTGTCGCTCGGCGAGGCGGGCATGGATCAGGCCGCGCTGCTCGGCGCCGCGCTGCAAGGCCATGCGCCGGATGCACTGTTCACCAGCCCGCTGGAGCGCGCGCGCATGACCGCCGAGGTGCTGGGCAGCGCGCTGCACCTGACGCCCCAGGTGAGCGCCGCGCTGACGGAGATCGACTGCGGCGAATGGACCGGCCGTGAGTTCGCCGAGCTGCGCGAGGACCCCCGCTGGCTGCGCTGGAACCGCGAACGCGCCGCCGCGCGCCCGCCCGGTGGCGAGAGCATGGCAGAGGCCGGAGAGCGCGTGATGGAGTTCGCGGCCTCTCTCCGCCAGCGCCATCCGAATGGCGTGGTGGCCTTGGTGAGCCACGCCGACGTGATCAAGGCTGCGCTGGCCGCAGTGCTGGGCCTGACGCTGGATGCGCATGACCGCTTCGACATCGCGCCCGCCTCGATGAGCACACTCGTGCTGTGGGAGGGCGGCGGCAAGGTGGTGGGGCTGAACGCGGTGCCGGCGTCGTGAAAATCGCCTTCTACGGGTCCAGCCTGCTTTCGTCCTATTGGAATGGCGCGGCGACCTATTATCGCGGCGTGATCCGTGACCTCGCGGCCCGCGGGCATGACGTCATCTTCTATGAACCCGAAGCCTATGATCGGCAGGCGCATAACGATATCGAGCCGCCAAGCTGGGCGCGCTCCCGCGTCTATCCCGCGACCGCGGAGGCGCTGCGGGCCGTCATGGCGGAAGCCGCACTCGCCGATGTGGTGGTGAAGACCAGCGGCGTGGGCGTCTTTGATGATGAGCTGATCACCGGGGTGATGGCGCGCGCGCGCGCGGATGCGGTGCGCATCTTCTGGGATGTGGACGCGCCCGCGACGCTCGACGAGATCCGCCCTTATCCGCAGCATCCCCTGCGCCAGGCGCTCCCCGGGCTTGACCTGGTGCTCACCTATGGCGGCGGGCCGCCGGTGATCGCGGCCTATGAGGCGCTGGGTGCGCGGCGCTGCGTGCCGATCTACAATGCGCTGGACCCCGATACGCATCACCCGGTCGCGCCCGAGCCGCGCTTTGCCGCGCATCTGTCG
>JBKJNV010000148.1:0-8649 GCA_046593435.1 Roseomonas sp. | reverse complement strand
GACTTCCAGCACTGGCCCTGGGTTAACCCCAACGCGCCCAAGGGCGGCGAGATCGTGCTCAGCGCGCTCGGCAGCTATGACAGCTTCAACAGCTTCATCCTGCGCGGAACCCCGGCCGTTGGCCTAGGCAATTTGTACGACACCTTGCTGAAAGAAAGCAGCGACGAAGGCAGCGCCGAATACGCGCACCTGGCTGCCGAGATTGAGCTGCCGGCCGATCGCCTTTGGGTCGCCTTCACCCTGAACGAGCAGGCGCGCTGGCATGATGGTCGCCCGGTTACCGCCGAGGATGTGGTCTGGACCTTCAACACGCTGCGCACCTCCGGCAGACCGACCTATCGCGGCTACTGGGCCGATGTGCGGGAATGCCTCGCCGAGGGCCTGCGCCGCGTGGTGTTCCGCTTCTCCACGGCCGAAAACCGCGAGCTGCCCCTCATCCTCGGCCAGATGCCCGTGCTGCCGAAGCACTTCTGGGAGGGGCGCGATTTCTCCCGTCCGTTGTTGGAAGCCCCGGTCGGTTCAGGCCCCTATCGCGTCGAGCGCTTCGAGACGGGGCGCGGCATCATCTACCAGCGCGTGGAAAATTATTGGGGACGCAACCTTCCCACGATGCGGGGCACCAACAACTGGGATCGTATCCGCTACGAATACTACCGCGATACAACCGTAGCCTTCGAAGCGTTCAAGGCCGGCCAGGTGGATTTCCGCCAGGAGAACAGCGCGCGGGACTGGGCCACCGGCTATGATTTCCCCGCCATTCGCCGCGGGTTGGTCAAGCGTGAGGAAATTCGCCACGAAATTCCGACCGGCATGCAGGCCTTCGCGATGAACCATCGCCGACCCCTGTTCCAGGACGCGCGGGTGCGACGCGCGATGATCGAGGTCTTCGATTACGAGTGGATGAACACCAACCTGTTCTTTGGCAGTTACGCGCGCACCACCTCCTACTTCTCCAATTCCGACTTTGCCTCCTCGGGCGTGCCGTCGGGAGCCGAACTCGCGGTGCTGGAACCCTTCCGCGCGCAGCTACCCACAGCGCTGTTCACCGAGGAATACCGCCTGCCGGTGACAGATGGGTCCGGCAATAATCGCGATGGCCTGCGCCGCGCGCTCGCGCTGCTGCGCGAGGCCGGTTGGACCGTGCGCGACCGCCGCCTGATCAATGCGCAAGGCCAGCCCTTCGAATTCGAAATCCTGATCCAGGGCGCTACCTTCGAACGCATCGCGCTGCCCTATGTGCAAGCACTCGAGCGCCTTGGTGTGACCGCGCGCGTGCGCACCGTGGACCCCGCGCAATACCAGGTGCGCGTCGATGCCTTCGACTACGACATGACGGTCGATTCCATGGGCCAGAGCCTGTCGCCGGGAAACGAACAGCGGGACTACTTCACCTGCGCGAAGGCCCGCGAAAATGGCAGCCAGAACGTCACCGGCATCTGCACCCCGGTGGTCGATGCACTGGTCGAGCAGGTGGTCAACGCGCCAGACCGCGCGGCGCTGATCGCCCGAACCCGCGCACTGGACCGGGTGCTGCTATGGGGCAACCACGTCGTGCCGCAATGGCACCTGCGCAGCTTCCGCATCGCCTGGTGGGACAAGTTCGGCAAGCCCGCACGAAACCCGCGCTACGGCATCGGGCTCGACAGCTGGTGGGTCGAAGCGCAAGGCGCCCGCGCCGTGGATGAAGGTCGCCGCCAGAACTGAGGCACGGCCCGTTTCGCCACACACGGGAATGTCCTACCCTGCCGCCATGCCCGTGATCGATGCGCTCGCACCATTCTACCTCTGGACGAAGTCGCTGCATCTGATCGCGGTCTTCGCCTGGATGGCGGGACTGTTCTACCTGCCGCGCCTGTACGTCTATCACTCGCAACTGACAGCCGGTGCGGCGGAAAGCGACCTTTTCATCACCATGGAACGGCGCCTGCTGCGCGCCATCATGAACCCGGCGATGATCGCGGCGTGGGTCCTCGGTATCGCCCTCATCCTCACCCCCGGCGCGGTCGATTGGCGCGCCGGCTGGTGGCACTCCAAACTGCTCGGCGTCGTCGCGATGACCGGCTTCCACGGCCACCTTGCCGTCGCGCGCAAAGCCTTCGCCGCAGGATTGCGACCACGTACCGAACGCTACTGGCGCGCGGTGAACGAAGTACCAACCCTGCTGCTGATCCTGATCGTCATCATGGTGATCGTGAAGCCGTTCTGAGGGAGGCAAGGCCAGGGGCTCTGCCCCTGGACCCCGCGAGGATCGTGTCGATCCTCGACCTCCATCTGTTGGTTCTGGGTTTGGGTGAGGGTGTTGAGCCTCGCCGGAGGCGAGGCGGGTTGGGGAGGGGGCGCGCGGCAGTGCCCTACGCCAAAGGGACCACGTTTGACGCGCCCCCTCCCCAACCCGCCCCATTCAGCAAGCACACCCTTACCCAACTCAGCACCAACGCATGCCGGGGTCCGGGGATCGGCGCGATCCCCGGCGGGGGTCGAGGGGGCTGGTCTTTCCTTTACCGCCATCACGGCGCAGACTGCGTTTAGCCTTCATAGTGTGCGTCCTTTCGAGCATGGGGGCGATCGTTCGAATTCCCACCGCTGCTCCAGTCGGTTTTCCAACCTTACATGTCACCTCCCTGGGTGCCGCGCTGAACCGCAGGTTCCCTGGGGTTTTGCTGCCGTGGCTTGAGGGTTGGACAACGCGACGAGCCTGGAATTCGCTCTCCGCAGCCCCCAAATTCTCCAAAGCTTGGCGGTGGGGTGATTTAACCCTCAAGCTATAACACATTGAATTGCTTTGCTTATCCTGCGCCGAGGCTACGGCGTTTCAGCACATCGACTGCATGGCGAAGGGTACCGGAGACCGGAGAGGCTACCCTGCGCCTCGGCTTCCGAATCTGAGTTATTCAATCTCCGCGCCATAGATGGTTGGCCGCCGAAACAAATCGGGCGCTAGCTTAAAGCTCCGCGGGGACACGCGCCCGCACAAAGTAAGTGTGCTCTTTGGCCGCAGGCTTACCTACTTACTGCGGTTGCCGGCAGCTCCAGCTCGGGACGCAACTTTTCTGCTCTCACTGTCATGAGCCTTCTTCGCGGAACCTAAATTCGCTGCTGACTCGGACGATTGAGCCCGACCTTGCAGAGCTTTGGCCTTGATGTTCCTTCGAATTCGGTCAGCAACGGCCTCAGCACCGACGTCCTGCGAGTGGTTCGCCCAGCTATCGAGGACTCTCTTTGCGAACGGCGTCGACCAGCCAGACATGTTTGGCTCCCTTAAACCTTGCGGACTCTAGACCCAACTGACCGTCGTTGTAGCCATAGAAACTGGCTTGAGTCTGGCAATTTCACAGACGTGTGCCCTGAAAGTTGGTATTCGATGAGTCCTCCCGAATCCCGCTGCCGCCGGAGGTCGAGTGTGTTCTGCTTCCGGGACTGGGCCGTCAACGCGAGGAAAAGAGCGTGGTCTCCCGCGTCGAGATCAAGCTCCTGCGGCGAACTGCCCCGCTCTGTCCAAAGGGCGACGCACCTCCGTGGCGCTACGCCTTTTGGAGGCGTGCTCCGCTGCACCATTCCTGCGGAGGTCAGGGTCAGCACGGCGGACCCGGGGTCCTCCGCTAGGACGGTGGCATGCCGTCCTGGCCAGCGGCCACCGAGCTGGGGGCCGTCCATAAGAAGGGCGATGACTAGGTTCGGCCCTACGGATGCGAGCACTGGCAGGACCGGATCGTAGCGCGCCAAGTCCTCACAGATTAGCGCGGCAATGACCGCCTGCCTGGCGTCCAACCCGAAGACCATCCGCCTGTCGGAGAGGTCGATGGCCTCCCACCAGCCCTTACGGGCGTCGAGCGTATGCCCGAGACGATAGTTCTTGATCTGCGAGCCATCCAGTCGCCACCGATGATGCTTCGCTTGGCGATATTCATCAAGCCGCTCGCGATCGTCGAAACGCGCAACGAAAACTTCGTTGCGGCCAAACGGGGGCTCTGTCCCGCGGGGCCGCCTCGGCGCCGCTGCGATGATCCCGGCGATGAAGATCTCTAGGCCGCGGCAACGTCGCGCCACGCCATCAGCGACGCGACCGACGATCTCCTCGGTCAGCGCGGTCTCCGGCAGCACTACGCCGTGCACCACCCCGCCGTCATTCTCAGCCGCCTGGACCAGAGCGACAATGAATGAGACAAGCTTTGCAACTTGAGTGGTGGCACTGCCAGGCGGTAGCCAACCAGGCTGGACGGTGAAGTAGCCGTCCACGTCGTCGCCGTCAGACTGCCGGTAGACGGGAAGGTCACTCGCGGCGATTTCGTATGGAAACGGAACAAGCAGCAGATTGAAGTGCGGATCGGGTTCAATTGCTTTCCCCCCTAAGTCTTTCCCCGCGCTCCAGCTTCGCGTCAGGCGCCACTCGGCACCGACCTGTCCCTTCCCCGGCAAAAGGGCGAGATTGTGCGTCACGGACCGGAGAGTGCAGCCGACGCTCGGCGTAAGCGCCTTGGGCAACACACAGGCGCGATCAGGCGGCACGGCACGGGCCAGACTGTTCGGCAGGTATGGCAGAAAGCCACTCGACCGAAGCATGCGCGGCGTCGAAGGCGCCGCGTACCGGTATTCCTCGAACACCAAAGCTGCGTTGCCGAAGCTTGTATCGCCGCCCTTCAGGAGTGGCGGCTCGTAGCCGACCCCGGCGCACGCCTCATCCGCGGTCGCCAGGAGCCGCATGGCGATTTCCTTCCAGAGCCGCCCGTTTCCCGCTCCATCGCAGACCGGCTCGGAGCGGCCCCTCCACAATTCTGTCCAGAGGTCGAGCACCTCACTCGGAGGAACGCCGTTCGTTCCCCAGGCGGCTCCCCACTCTTCGGCCTCCTTTGCGCGGGTTCGCTTCCGATCGCGCCCGCGAGGCGTCGTGCTGAGTGCGATGCCAG
This sequence comes from Roseomonas sp., assembly GCA_046593435.1. Taxonomy (GTDB): domain Bacteria; phylum Pseudomonadota; class Alphaproteobacteria; order Acetobacterales; family Acetobacteraceae; genus Plastoroseomonas. Next base: position 3,745 of record JBKJNV010000148.1, on the reverse strand, counting down.
GCTCCGCATAGAACCCGGAACGCTCCGCCAGAGTGGCGACCACGGCGAAGGCGTCCGGAGCCCACAGTGGGGCAAGGGCCCAATCCAGATTTTCCGCCCGAAGGCCGGGCTCGTCTGGGTTGCAGCCGAAGGGCAGGATCTCCCGAATCACGTCCTCGACTGTGACGGAAATATGGATAAGGGCGGATCGAGGGCGGCGAGCCATTAGTTCATCATCCTTCGGCCCGGAATACCCGCATCGCCTCGTCCCCATAGTGATTGATGACCTTGACCGCGATCCGTCCAGATTTTGGCTTCGGAAAGGGGCGACTTTCCTTGCGGTAGAGGCTCGCCCAGGCGTCCTCGTCCACTTCGGCCTTCAGCGCGGTCTTGAGCTTCTCGAAGGGGTCCTTGCCGCCCAGGAAATAGGCGTGGCGGACGAAGAAGCTGTCGCCGTCATAGTCGGTGTCCACGAACCAGCAGGCCACGTCATCCTCGACCCGGCCGGAGGAACGGACCTCACCCGTGGTCGGGTCGAAGATGTCCACGCCCTTCAGGCGCACGACGCATTCACCATCGGCCTGGTCGAGCGCGATATCCGGCTCGCCGAACACCACGAACAGGTTGCCGCCGCCCGCCTTGTAGGCTTCGGCGGCGCGCAGCTCCTGGCTCATGCGTGCCTTGAGCACTACGAGGCGGCCGAGATTCATGGTGCTGTCGCCCACCTGCGGGTCGAAGGCGAAGCCGCAGACCACCATGCTGTCGGCCCAGTCGCGGCATTCGCGCGCGGCCTCGCGCACGAGGTCGGGGCCGACCGTGCCGTATTCGGGGCCGATGACGATGGCGGCGCGCTTCTTCACGCCGGCCTCCTCGTACTCGCCCTCGGCCGAGACGCGGCTGCCGCCCGGCCAGGGGCGCAGCGTGGCGAAGGTCAGCCGCTCATCCTTCTTCGTGTTCTGCACGCCGGCTTTCTGCAGGTTGTCCAGTACGGCGGTGACGAAGTCATCGCCGCTGTCGGGTCGGGTGCGGAGCGGGCGGCGTTCGGGCACGGGCTCGCCCGCTTCCTGCGCCAGCGCCTCCATCACGGCCTGGTCTTCCTCATCGGCGGGCAGGACGCGGTGGGGCGAGAGGCTTTCCACGGTGAAGGGGCCGGTGACGCGGACGGCGTTCTTCTTCGTGTAGGGCCGGTCGTGCAGGAATTCGGTATCGGCGTTGCGGGCGATGGAGGCGTTCATCTCCGCCTGGCGGGCTCGGCGGGCGGCCCAAACGGCGGCGTGCGCCTTCTGCGCCGCTTGTGTCGCATCGTCGGGAAGCGTGCTGGGCACCTGCCATTCGGCTTGCTGCGTGCCGAGCGCGAGATTGAGAGCGGCGAGCGCAGCGTCGATCTTCGGCGCCCAATTGGCGTGGATGACGTCGATCTCGGCGTTGTTGGCGATGGATTTCAGCGTGACATGGGGCACGCGCTCCAGCACCAGGCCCTGGCGGATGTCGTGGCGGAAGGGGCCTTCCTCGGGCGGGCGGCCGGTGATTTCGCCCTCCTTGGCCGCGCCTTCACGGCTGTCGCGCAGCAGGTAGGCGGGGAAGCGCCCCGCCATGAGGCGGGTGCGCGCCAGCGCCAGGGCGACGCGTGAGGTGTCGGTAGTGATCCAGCGCCGACCCCATTGCTCGGCGACGAAGGCGGTGGTGCCCGAACCGCAGGTGGGGTCGAGGACGAGGTCGCCGGGGTCGGTGGTCAATAGCAGGCAACGCTCGATGACTTTCGCGCCAGTCTGAACTACGTAGGTTTTCTCGTCAGTGAACGCGCCGGTTTGCGTATCCATCCAAATGTCGGTCACCGCCGACAACGGGAAGTCAGCAAAATACCGAACGTAAGCGAGCGACCTTGAGGTTGGGGCGGCCAGACGGTTTGCACGAAGCAAGCGACCGATGCCGTCTTGCCCGGTCTTCCAGTAGCCCCTGCCAGGAACAAAGCTGCCGCTCTCGAAAGCAATGGCGAACTGCGACCGCTCTGTCCCGCTCTGCGACGTGAGGTTGTCGTGTCGATAAATTCGGCCCCTGCTGTCCGCGTCCGCTAACGACAGGCCGAGATCGGAGACGGTTCCGCGTCGGCCATCGGGCAGCTCGACACGAGCGTATCTCCCTCCAACATCGTCAGCGAGCGTTCTGGGCAAATAGACCCGTCGAATTTTCGTGGAAGCTCGCTCTCTGCCATACCAAAGGAGATAGTCGTGCGTCTGGCCGATGCCGTCACCTCCCAGGCTACTCGTCTTTCGGAACGCGATTTGCGCGACGTAGTTCTCTGACCGAAAAACCTCGTCGAGTAGAGAGCGAACGAGGTGGACGTTCTCGTCGCTGATCTGGACGAAGATGCTGCCGCTCTCCATCAGTAGGTCGCGGGCCACGACGAGCCGATCACGCAGGTAGGCAAGATAGCTGTGAATGCCGTCCTTCCAGGTATCCCGGAATGCCTTGATCTGCTCCGGTTCGCGCGACATCCCCTCAGCCTTGCCGTCCTTCACATCGCGGCTGCGCGTGCTCGGCTGCCAGTTGCTGCTGAATTTAATGCCGTAGGGCGGATCGAGGTAAATCATCTGTACCTGACCGCGCAGCCCTTCCTTCTCCGCCAGGCTGTTCATCACCAGCAGGCTGTCGCCCAGAATCATCCGGTTCGACCAGTTCTCGGCGTGCTGGTAGAATTCGAGCCGCGCCGTTTCATCCGTGATGCGGTCGAAGCTGCCGAACAGATCAGCCTGCGGTGCCGCTTCCTTCGCCGACACGCGTTGAAGGTCCCGGATCAGCGCCTCCGGATACAGCTTCTCCTGGATGTAAATCGGGACCGTCTCGACGCGTAGCGGCGCGCTGTCCTGCGCGTCCTTCCCGCGCCAGACGAGTTGCGGGTCGAGGTCCGGGTTGCGGGGATAGAGCTTGGGTTCCGCCCGCGCTTCCTCCTCTGCCATCAACGCCGCAGTCTCCGCGGTCGGGATGTTCTTGCGCGCGACATCGGCGGGGTGGACGAGCGTCTCCACCTCGGTGACGGGTGCGTCGGGTTTGGGCTTCTTCGGGCGGGCCATGCTGCGCTGTCTTCCGGGTTCAGGCGGCGCGTGAGAGAGCGTCGGCATTCAGCCGCCGCCGGATGATCTCGTCCACGCCATAGGGTCCATCCATCCGGCAAAAATCCCAGCGGCCGAAGCGCCCCAGCGCGTTCACCGCCGGCACCCAGAGTTTTCGAAGCGTGTCGTGCTTCGCGTCGTCTTGTGCGGTCTGGCGGCCCTTCACCTCCAGCACGAGGTGCAGCGGATTATCCGGGCCGCGCCCGTCCTCCACCACCACGATGAAGTCGGGCCGGTAGTGCCGCTCCGTGCTGCCGTCCACATAGGGCACTTCGAAGCCCAGCCGGTCATTCTTCACGTAGCGCAGCACCTCCGGCATGCCATCCAGCGCCTGCGCCGCCGCGGCCTCCCAGTTTTCGTCGCAGACGATCAGGTTGACCTGGCACTTGGTCGCGTCGGGGGTCCAGAAGTTGGTCTTGGTGGTGGCGAAGCTGACATGACGGCTGCTGCCAGCCTCGTTGTAGGGGTCCAGGATGGGCCGCAGCGTGCCGGGGCCAGCGACTTCCGGCGTGCAGGCGCGGAAGATCCGCTCGGCGGCCTTGTCGCCGATGTCGCGCCACAGCAGGTAGGCCGGGAAGGTGCCGCCGATGCAGGTCAGGCATTCCGCCATCCAGCGCCGCGTGATGGTGAGCAGCGGCGGGAACAGCCAGGGCTTC
>JBKJNV010000391.1:0-5797 GCA_046593435.1 Roseomonas sp. | reverse complement strand
CCTGGTCGATGGCAAGCAGCGGCTGGAGGAGCTGATCTGCGACGGGATCATCGTGTCCACGCCGGCGGGGTCCACCGCGTACAACCTGTCGGCGCATGGGCCGATTGTGCCGCTGAGTGCCAATCTGCTGCCGATGACGCCGATCTCCGCCTTCCGTCCGCGCCGGTGGCGCGGCGCGCTGCTGCCCTCCGAGGTGACGGTGGTCTTCGAGATCCTGGAGGCCGAGAAGCGCCCCGTGGCGGCAGTGGCCGACTACACCGAGATGCGCGATGTCCGCCGGGTGGAAGTGCGCGAGGATCGGAGCGTGTCGCTGACGCTGCTGTTCGACCCGGACCATGGCCTGTCGGAGCGGATCATCGCGGAACAGTTCACGGTTTGAGGCTGTGCGTGCCCTCAGTCGCCGGGCGCCGCGTCCCGCGGCTTGACCCGCCGGACTGCCGGCGTTCGCGCATTCGCGCTCGCGGCCCGCAAGGCGGGCCGGGACGTCAGCCCGCGATGTGGTTGGTTAGCCGCGCGATCAGCCCGGGGATGGCTTCGCGGAAGGCGAAGAAGCCCTTGGTGGCCAGCGGCCAGCAGGCGGCGTCCCAGTCGCGCATGACGCGGTGCAGCCGGATGCCGCGCGCAGCGAGTGCTGTGTCGAGCGGGGCGAGCGCATCCGCGACCCAGCCGACCGGCGCATAGGGCGTGACCACATCGGTGAGGCCGGCGCGCGCGGCCCAGTCGGCCACGGCCTCGGGTGCGAGGCGCTCGGCGGGGGCGGCGAAATGGGCGCTGGCGCGGGCCAGCGCATCGGTCATGGCGGCATCGGTGAAGGCGGCGACGGCGGGTGCCACGGGCCCCGATGCGCCGCGGCCCGCCAGCGCGAGGCCACCGACCGCCGCGACGCGTGCGGCACCCAGGCGCAGGCTTTCGGGGTGCAGGTCATCCTCGTGCAGCAGCAGGCCGACCGGGCCCGCGGGGGGGGAATCGCCAGGCGGAATGGGTTGCGGGCGTGGCGGTTCGGGGGCCTCGATGGCCGTAGGATTCTCGTTCAGCTGGCCTTCGGGGTTGAAGCGGCCGCCGGTGAAGCGCGCGATGTTGTCCGCGCGCGCGGCGTAGGGTTTTCCGCGGGTCTGGATGCCCGCGACCCAGCGCCAGGACAGGGTGTTGGACGCGGCATCGCCATCGAGCAGGTGACGCAGGAAATGATCCGCGCCCCATTGCCAGGGCAGGCGGAGGGTAAAAATCCAGATGGAGGCGAACCACATGCGCGCGTGGTTGTGCAGGTAGCCGGTCTCGGTTAATTCGCGCGCCCAGGCGTCGAAGCAGGCGATGCCGGTGCGGCCCTCGATGGCGGGGGTGCAGACGGAGGGTGCGCGGCCTGCCGAGACCTTCCCGGCGTAGGATTCCCACACGGCAGGGCGCAGTTGCAGCCAGCCCTTCCAGTAGCTGCGCCAGAACACTTCCTGGATGAATTTTTCGGCCCTGTGCGCGCCATGCGCGGCAAGGGCGGCTTCGACCAGTTCATCCTCGGCCACCAGCCGGTGGCGCACGTAGGGCGAGAGGACCGAGACGGCCTGGTGCGCGCCGGCGCCATGGTCATGGTTGCGGCCGGCTTCGTAGGCCGCGCCCATGCGTGGGGCGAAGACCGCCAGCCGCCGCAATCCTTCCGCCCGGGTCGCCATCATCACCATCGTCATTCCATACCCCTGGACCTGCTGGCAGACGCCTGCCATGCCCCCACATCATGCCGATGCCCGATCCCGCAATCCTGTGGTTCCGCCAGGACCTTCGCCTTGCCGACAATCCCGCCCTGATCGCCGCCATGGCGGCGGGGCCGGTGCTGCCGGTGTTCATCCTCGATGACGCGGCCGCCGGGGCCTGGGCGCCGGGGGGGGCGGGGCGGTGGTGGCTGCATCACTCGCTGGCTGCCCTGGCCGCCGACCTCAAGGCGCGGGGCGCGTCGCTGACGCTGCTGCGCGGGCGGGCGGAGACGTTGATCCCTGCCCTTGCCCAGTCCAGCGGGGCGAAGCAGGTCCATGCCGGGCGGATGGTGGAGCCTTTCGCGCGCGAGCGTGACCGCCGCATCGCGGAGGCGCTGGAGGCCGTGGGCGCGGCGCTGAGCCTGCACACCTCCGCACTGCTGGCCGAACCGCACCGAATCCGCTCGGGCAGCGGCAGTCCTTACGCCGTGTACACGCCGTTCAGCCGGGCGATTTTCGCGCTGGGCGAACCCGATGCGCCGCTGCCGGCGCCGGGCCGCATCGCCGCGGCCCCGCCGGCGCCCGACAGCCTGGACCTCGATGCGCTGGGGCTGCTGCCGAGGCGGGATTGGGCTGATGCTTTTCCTCAGTTGTGGACGCCGGGTGAGGCGGGTGCGGCCGCGCGGCTGGCGCGCTTCACCCCAAAGGCGCTGGCGCGCTACGACGCGCAGCGCAACGCGCCGGGGATCGAGGGCACCTCGGGCCTGTCTCCGCATTTGCATTGGGGAGAGGTCTCGCCGCGCCAAGTCTGGCATGCGGCGCGTGCGGCGGGGGCGCAAGGCCAGGACACCTTCCTCAAGGAGATCCTGTGGCGGGAGTTTTCCTACCACGTCCTGTGGCACCGGCCGGAACTGCCCGAGACGCCGCTGCGCGCCGACTATGCGCAATTCCCCTGGCAGCCGGATGCACGTTTCCTGCGCGCCTGGCAGCGCGGGCAGACCGGCTACCCCATTGTCGATGCCGGCATGCGGCAGCTGTGGCGGACCGGCTGGATGCACAACCGCGTGCGCATGATCACGGCGAGTTTCCTGGTCAAGCACCTGCTCCAGCCGTGGCAGGAGGGGGCGGCCTGGTTCTGGGACACGCTGGTGGATGCGGACCTCGCGTCCAACAGCGCGTCCTGGCAATGGGTGGCGGGGTCGGGGTCGGACGCGGCGCCGTATTTCCGGGTGTTCAACCCGATCCTGCAGGGCGAGAAATTCGATGGCGAGGGCGCCTATGTGCGCGCCCATATCCCGGAGCTCGCGAGCCTGCCCAAGGCGTTGATCCACCGGCCCTGGGAGGCACCGCGGGAGCTGCGCGCGCGGATCGACTACCCCGCGCCGATCATTGCGCATGAGGCGGGGCGCGCCCGCGCGCTGGCCGCCTTCGCCGCGCTGAAGGGGTGATGTTCACGCGCGACGCGCTGCGGGCGCGGGGCCATGTGGGGCTGCGCGTGGTGGGCGATGTGCATGGCGATGCGGAAGGGTTTGCGGCCGCCTGCGCGGGTGCGGCGGCAGACGCGCTGTTCGTGGTGCAGTTGGGCGATCTGACCGACCATGGGCCGGACAGCCCGGCCGTGCTGCGGCGGATGTTCGCGCTGATCGACGCCGAGGCGGGGCTGTTCGTGCTCGGCAATCACGACCACAAGCTGCGCCGCGCGCTGGCGGGCGCGAAGGTGAACACGGCCAATGGGCTGGCCACCACGCTCGCGCAGATCGCGGCGGCCGAGGACCGCGAGGAGCTGGTCGCGCGGACCATCGCGGAGGTGGCGCGCGCGCCGGCCTGGCTGCGGGCGGGGCCGAGCTTTTTTGTTCATGCCGGGTATCATGATGCGATGCTGCACAAGCGCGCGCCGGAGGATGCCGGGGCGCAGAAACCCGATGGCGTGGTGACCCGCGCGCTGTTCGGCCAGGTCACCGGCCGCACACGGGCGGATGGATTCCCCGAGCGCCTGCATGACTGGGTGGCGCGCATCCCGGACGGGCTGACGGTGTATTGCGGGCATGAGGCGCGCTCACGCGACGGGCTGCCCTACCGCGATGGGAATGCGGTGTTTCTGGACACCGCGGCGGGCAAGGGCGGGCACCTCAGCTGGGTGGACCTGCCCTTCTGATCGGCGGCGGTCGTGAAGAACGACCGCATTTTTGTGCCCTCAGGCGCGTCGTGCCGCAGGCACGCCTTCGGCGTGACGCGCGCACTCCGTGCGCTTGGCTCGCCGGACTTCCGGCGTTAGCCCATTCGGGCTCGCGGCCCGCGGCGAGGGCCGACGCCATGATCACCACAGCAGCGGGTTGCGCAGCATCGCGGCGATCTTTTCCGCGGCGATCGCGAGAAGCTTCTCCCCCTTCTCCGCGCTGGCCGTGCGCGCATCGCCGACGACACCGCTCGGCGTGATGGCGGCGAAGCTTTTGCGGCGGTACAGGTTCGCGGGCTGACCCTCGACGCGCGTGCTCATCGGGCCATGCGCGAGGGCGAGGTTCTCGCGCCGCACGCATCCCGGTGCGAGCGCCATCACCATCGAGGTCTCGGCCTCGCAGGCGTGCATGACATTGGGCTGGGTTTCCAGCACGGGGGCGAAGGCATCGCCGATGATGTGCCAATAGGTGCCGGCCGCGACGGGGATACCGAGTTCGATCGAGAGTTCGGACCCCGCGACGGCCACCGCTTCGGCATTGCCGCCATGGCCGTTGAGCAGCATCACGCGCGTGAAGCCGGCCCGAGCGGCGGAGCGCACCACGCCGCGGATCACGCCGAAGAAGGCCGCGTAGTCAAGCGTCACGGTGCCGCCGAATGCCATGTGGTGTTCGGCGAGACCGGTCCAGATGCAGGGCGTGACGACCGCATCCTGCCCGAGCAGTGCCGCGACCCGCGCGGCGACGCCCGTGGCGCAGAGGATGTCCACGCCGGTGGCAAGGTGCGGGCCGTGCTGTTCGAGCGAGGCGATGGGGATGATGCACAATGCGCCGGCCTTGGCGCGGGCGTTGAGTTCGGATGCCGTCAGCCGCATCCATTCATTTTCGAGCATCAGGGTACCCCTTCATCAGATCACTCGCGAGGAAAGACGCCGCCTGGGCGCGGATGTCGCGCAGTTTTGTCGGTGCCATCTTGCGCAGGCCCATCAGCGGCATCGCCATGCGCGGGTTTTTGGCGAAGCGCTCGGCATTGCGTGCGATGAAATCCCAATACAGCGCATTGAACGGGCAGGCATCCTTGCCCACCGGCTTCTTCACGTCGAAGGCGCATCCGGCGCAGTGATTGCTCATGCGATTGATGTAGGCGCCCGAGGCCGCGTAGGGCTTCGATGCCATCACCCCGCCATCGGCGAACAGCGCCATGCCGTGCGTGTTGGGCAATTCCACCCACTCATAGGCGTCGGCGTAGACGACCAGATACCATTCGTTTACCGCGACGGGATCGAGGCCCGCGATGAGCGCGAAATTGCCGGTCAGCATCAGGCGCTGGATGTGGTGGGCATAGGCGTGGTCGCGCGTCTGTCCGATGGCGGCGCGCAGGCACGCCATGGGTGTGTCTCCGGTCCAGTAGAATTCCGGCAGCGGGCGCGTGGCTTCCAGCGCATTGGTCTGCGCGTAGTGAGGCATTTTCAGCCAGTAGAGGCCGCGCACATATTCGCGCCATCCGAGGATCTGGCGGATGAAACCTTCCACGGCGTTGAGCGGGGCCTGGCCGTCGCGCCAGGCATCCTCAGCCGCGTGGCAACATTGTGCGGGCAGCAGCAGGCCGGCGTTCAGGCTGGTGGAGATGAGGGCGTGGAACAGCGTCGCCTCGCCCTCGGCCATCGCGTCCTGGTAGTCGCCGTAGCGGTCCAGGCGCGTCGTGATGAAATCATCGAGTGCGGCGCGCGCCTGGGCCGCGGTGACCGGCCAGTCGAAGCGCGCGGCATCGCCGAAATGCGCGCCGAAGCGGGCCTGCACCAGGGCGATGACCTCCGCCGTGATGGCGTCGGGGGGAAAGCGTTGCGGGCGGGGGGGGATCAGGTCGCGCGGCAGGGGGCGGCGGTTTTCGGAATCGTAGTTCCAGGCACCGCCGACGGGCTCGGCGCCTTCCATCAGCAG
>JBKJNV010000359.1:0-5441 GCA_046593435.1 Roseomonas sp. | reverse complement strand
GCAGCTGGGCTTCCGCGCGGCCCTGTTCGAAAGTGCCACCGCATTGCTGGGCGGCATGCGCGCCGACATCTTCCTCATGCACCCGCTCACCACCGCAAGCTTCCGCCCCGAGGCCTTCCCGCGCAGCCGCGCCTACCAGACGCTGGCTGACCCCGACGTGGTCGAAGCCGTGCCCATCTACCTGGCCCAGACCACCTGGCGGAACCCGGCCGATGGCTCGCGCCGCTCCATCCAGCTGGTGGGCTTCGATGCGGACGCCGGCGCCCTGCGCTTCGAAGGCATCGAGGCGGTGGCCGATGCGCTCAAGCGCCCTGACACCATTGCCTTCGACCGCCGCTCCCGCCCGGAATTCGGCCCCGCCGCGGCCATGTTCGAAGCGCACGGCCCCTTCGATGTGCAGCTCGGCGGCCGCATGATGGAACTCGCCGGCCTCGTCAGCATCGGTGCGAGCTTTGGTGCCGACGGCAACGCCGTGCTGTCGGAGACGAATTTCCGCCGCATCATGCGCGACCGCTCCGCCTCGGTCATCGACCTCGCCGCGCTCAAGGTGCGCGACGGCGTCGATATCCCCACCGTGGTCGCCCGCCTGCGCGCGACCTTGCGGCCCGACGTGATGGTGCTCTCCCGCCCCGAGCTGGTCGCGCATGAACGCGCCTATTGGGAAAACGCCACGCCCATCGGCTTCATCTTCGCCTTCGGCAGCCTGATGGGGCTGATCGTGGGCATGGTCATCGTCTACCAGATCCTGTTTTCCGACATCGCGAACCATATCCGCGAATACGCGACACTCAAGGCCATCGGCTACTCCAACGCCTTCCTCGCGCGCGTGGTGATGGGGGCGGCGGCGATCCTCGCCATCATCGGCTTCGTCCCCGGCATCCTGCTGTCCACCTGGCTGTATGGCGTGGTGGGCGGGGCGACCTTCCTGCCGCTGCGCATGGAGCCGGAGCGCGGTGCGACGGTCTTCGGACTGATCTTCGCCATGTGCGTGATCGCGGGCCTGCTCGCGATGCGCAAGCTGCGCGATGCCGACCCGGCGGACATGTTCTGATGGAGACGGCACCCGTCGCGCTGAACGGCATCACCTTCGCGTACGGAGAGGGCGAACTCCGCCGCCCCGTCCTGCGCGATGTCGCACTCGACGTCGCCCCCGGCGAGATCGTGCTGCTCACCGGCCCGTCGGGGAGTGGCAAAACCACGTTGCTGACCTTGATCGGCGCGCTGCGCGCCATGCAGGAAGGCTCCGCCCGCGTGTTGGGGCAGGAACTGGCCGGGGCAGGGGAGAGCGCGCGCGTCGCGCTTCGGCGGCGGATCGGCTTCATCTTCCAAAACCATAACCTCCTCGGCTTTCTCACCGCGCGGCAGAACGTGGCCATGGCGCTGGAGATGCAGGGCACGCTGGGCGAGGCCGACCGCCTCACCCGCGCCGGCGAGCTTCTGGCCTCCGTGGGCCTGTCCGACCACACCGAAAAACTGCCCTCAAAACTCTCGGGCGGGCAGCGCCAGCGCGTCGCCGTCGCCCGCGCGCTGGCCGCCGAGCCGGGCCTGGTGCTGGCGGACGAACCCACCGCCGCGCTGGACAAGCAATCGGGTTCCGAAGTGGCGCACCTGCTGCGCGACCTTGCGAAGAAGCGCGGCGCGCCGATCCTGATGGTCACGCACGACCCGCGCATCCTCGACATCGCCGACCGCGTGGTGACGATGGAGGATGGGCGGATCGTGAGCGCGGCGGCGTGAGCCGCACCATTTAGAGCCACTGAACTGGAACAGGTTTTCGGTTGACAAAGAGAACAAAACAGGAATAACTTGGATCATCTACGGCGGAGCCATGCCTCATGAGACGGTACGTGCTCTGGTTCGTTGGTCTGTGCATCGCCGCGTGTGTCGCCATCGCGGGGCGCACTGCTTGGGAGGAGGTGGTCGCCCTCTTCGATGACCCGCTTGCGGACCATGGCGCTGCCTACATTGCTCTCGTCAACGATCGACCCGAAGACGTCTGGATCATGGCTTATGATCTCGGACGCTACCGGAGGAGCCTGACCGGGAACACGGACGGCAGGGGCTACAGGATCGGTGCACCATCGCAACCCGGCACGATACGGGGCGAGTTGATGTCCGCACCGGAAGGTCGCCGCAATGCTGAGATCAGTTACCGGATCGGCATCGAGGACGAGGTGAGGAGCTACCGGTTCAACGTGGATATCGTCGCCGGACACCAATGCCGGGTTGTGATCGCGTTTCGCGCGGAGGGTCCACGCGCAAGCGCCTGCACCAATCCTCTGCCGGGCACCTATGGCGGCACTTGGCTGCACTGAGGGCGCAACGCCCTGGGACAGCGAATCTGGCACTAGATTAGTGTGCCCGCTCACGAGGCGCGTCACCGCACCACTTGCTCCAAACGACGAACGGCCGGATTTCTCGGTTGCCAAAGAGAACAAAATAAGAATATAGAGATCGGGAAAGCGGCGGAGCCATGCCTTGTGAAACGTCGCACTCGATGTCTCATCGGCCTCTGCCTCGCCATTATTGCGCTTCCCTATTTGATGCTTTTGTTTTTATTTTCCCATGGTCCTGAGTCCGACCGTGGCGGCGCTGTCATATCCTTCATCAGTGAACTGTCTGAGGACGTCCGGATCGTTGCTTACGATTTCGGGGATCGTCGTTTGAGCGAGGAAGCGGGCATCACTTACACCGCCCGTGGACCATCTGCACGTGGCACGCCACCGGGCGCCATAATGGCAGCAAGTGAGGGACGCCAAGAAGCCGTCATCCACTACCGGATCGGCCGCGAGGAAGAGACTAGGATCTTCCGCTTCGCCGTAGATCTCGTCGCCCAGAATTCATGCGACGTAGTGGTGACGTTTCGCCAGCAAGGCCCGCATGCCAGTGCGTGCACCAACCACATGCCTGCCTATGGCGGTGTGTGGCTGCATTGAAGGCAATTTTCCGAACGCCTCAAGACAGCCCAGAACCCGGAAAGGACGACATCATGGATGATCCCCGGGCAAGCGGGAGCAGGTACGTGCGTCTGCGCTCTGTTGCAAATCAGGTAGGTGATTTCGCCCGCGAGGAAGCTCGTAGCTCGGGACTACCCGGACAAGCCGAGGGGCCAGCCGACGCCTACCGCCATCTGGTCGGGGTCGCCGAACTGTCGCGTCGCACGGGCCCACTCCTTGCCTTCGCTATGGCGGAGCGGAACGAGCAGAACAGTTGGGTCGCGATGATGAACTCCATCTTCGACAGCAGAACCATTGCTCCGACCAACTTGCCTGCCGCGCGCACCATGGATCGCCGCAACAATCTCCTCGCGGTGGGGATCGGCGCTCGGGCGAGTTCCACCGAAGATGTCGTCAGGCGTGTCCGCTCGCTGATGGAGCGGTCCATCGAAACCACGGGCGGATCCGGGCATGGAGACACCCCCTACTGGCGCGAGGCGCGATACTGGTCGGATGGCCAATCGCCGCTCGCCGACTGGTCGCCGCGCAACTGGTCGAACATCGACCAAGCGCCGCATTTCAGACAGTATCGCGAAGGGATCATTCGTACCGGCCGACCCGAACGCGAAAGCACCGCGACGGGCGGCGCGGTGGAAGTCCGGCCTCATATGCGGGATGGCCATCCAGTCACAGGTCACACGCGGTCCAGCCCCGCGCAATGAGCGCCATCCCCAACCATCGCTCTCACCCGTCGCTCACCGGCGATGTCACCACCAGAAACACCAAATCCACCAGCCCGGTATTGCTGATCGCGTGCGGCACGCCGGGCGGCAGGAACACCACATCATGCCGGCGCACCACCTGTGCGCGCTCGCCGATGCGCATCAGCCCCTCGCCTTCCAGCACGTGGTAGATCTGCTCCTGCACCTTGTGCGCATGCACCTCCACATGCGCCTTGGGCTGATAGCAACTGATCCGGTGGTCGATGTGCCGCGCGCCGGGCGAGAGCGCCTTGGACAGCGCCCCGCCATGGTGGCCGGGAAATTCCTGCCACTCCACCTCGGCGATGTTGCGGATCGAGGCCTCGGCCATCTCAGCGCACGAGCGGGCAGCCGCCGCCCTCCATGGGGCGGAAGGCATCCTGGGGCGCGATGCGGGAAACCACCTCGCACAAATCCCACTCGCTGCGCGAGGCCGCCGGCGCCTTGATGCGCATCATGTACACCTCGCGCATCACGCGCCCATCCGCGCGCAGCGATCCGTTGGTGGTCATGAAGTCGTTGATCGGCAGCTCGCGCATCTTGGCCATCACGGCCGGTGCCGCATCCGTCCCCGCCGCCTGTACCGCCTTGAGGTAGTGCATCACCGCGCCATAGGAACTCGCCTGGAAGGATGTCGGCGGCCGCCCATGCAGGCGCGCAAAGCGGGCGGAAAAGGCGCGCGTCTCCGGCGTCTGGTCCCAGTAGTAGCTCTCGGCATAGACGATGCCCTGCCCGGTCTCCAAACCCACCGAGCGCACCGAGGTCAGCGACCAGTTCAACGCGGCGGGCGTGATGCCGCGCCGGAACAGCCCGAACTCGCCCATCTGCTTCGCGATGTTGATCGCATCCGCACCACCCGCGCAGATGCCCACCACCTGCGCGCCCGAAGCCGCCGCGCGCACCAGGTAGGATGAGTAGTCCGTCTCCCCCAGCGGCGCGCGCACCGCACCCACCACCGTGCCGCCCAGCCCGCCCAGGATCTCCCGCGCATTGGCCTCCAGCGAATGGCCGAAGGCAAAGTCGCTGACGATCAGGTACCAGCGCTTGCGGTCCTGCTGCATCAGCGCCGTCACCGGTCCCTTGGCCGCCGAATAATTGTCGTAGACCCAATGGATACCGAAGGGCGAGCACTGCGCCCCAGTCAGGTCCGTCGTACCCGCCGAGATCGAGAGGTTCACCCGCTGGCGCTCGCGCGACAGCCCCTGCACCGCCAGCGCCACGGCCGAATTTCCCAGCCCAAAGATCGCATCCACGCGCTCCTGGTCATACCAGCGCCGCGCAATCGCCATGCCGACATCGGGGCGGTTGAGCAGGTCGCCATGCGTCAGCTCGATCGGCGCACCCAGCACGCGCGGCCCAAAATCCTCAATGGCCAAACGGGCGGCCACCACCTCCCCCATGCCCTGCTGGTCCGAAAACACGCCGGTCATGTCATTGAGGATGCCGATCTTCACGACACCATCCGAGATGTTCCCCTGCGCTCGGCCCGGCAAGATCTGGAACATCGGCAGCGCGGCGGCGCCCGCCATCAGTGACCTGCGGTGCATGGTTCGTGTCTCCCCTTTATTTCTTGCGCGCAGGCTAGACCGGGTTGCCGCTATTTGACCACACGCCCCCGGATGCGCTTCCCTTGCTGCAATGTCGCCCGATCAACGAGGCGACGCAGGAGGGAATGCCGATGAAGCCCTGGATCATGGCACTGGCCGCGCTGCTCAGCCTGGGGCTTCCGGCACGGGCGCAGGAC
>JBKJNV010000272.1:0-4610 GCA_046593435.1 Roseomonas sp. | reverse complement strand
ATTCTCCCGGACCCTCTTCTTTTATTTTTGGGGATGAAAGCGGTTGACGTGGCGGGGCAGTGGGGGTTATTTTCCTATGATCAGCGCCGACGCGCGAGCGCCTTGGCCTCCGCGATGATCGCGGGCGTCAGGCCGAGCTGGCTGAATGCCTCCTGCACGGAGTCGAGGGCAGACATCGCGGCGGGCGTCAGGATGATGCGGTTCCCCTCCAGCGAAACCTTGACGAAGGGCGGCGAACCGATCGCCCTCAGCGCCGCCGTCGGCAGGCAGATCTGGTTCTTGCGCGAAATCCTGATGAAGCGTTCGGCGGGCATGCGGCATCCTCCAGACCGGGTAAGAAAGTCAGGAATACCGAATTTCAGGGAAAATATGCAAGGAAATTATGCCTATAGCGCCGCCGAAAAGCGAACGCCGAAAGTAAGATTGTCTTACCTTGCTACCGGCACTGGAGCACGCGGATGTCATAGACCGGGTGCTCCAGCATGTTCACGCCAGGGGCATTGGCGAACATCCAGCCACGGAACACCGGCGCCGCACCCATGCGGCTGTCGCTGATCTCCAGGAAGGCCGCCGCATCAGGGACCTCGTCCGGCTGGCGCGAATGGCAGGCGAGCACACGGATCGACAAGGTCTGGAACCGCGCATCCTGGCCGACCGCGCCCTCCACCACCGTCACCCGCGCCGTCACCTTGTCCAGCGCCTGCAACTGCGCCCGCCGCGCCGGCACCCAATCGGCCGCCGCCGGGAGTGCGAGCAGCACCAGCGCAAAAGCCCAGCGGATCACCGCGCCACCTTCGGCGAAGGCAGCGCGCGGACCACCGCCATCAGCGCCTCGCGCATCGCCTGCTCGTCCACGCCCATCAACACACCATCCTCGAAGGCATCGCGCAGCACCTGCACCACCTCGGCATGGTTCTCGGCCAGCGTCTTGAGCTTTTCTCGGCAGGCAAGCGGCGCGCCATCCGCCCCCGGCCAGAACGCCGGCGGCGCGAGGCTCACCGCGGCGGCGCCGGAGCGTCGGGCGTTGCCGGCCGGTTCATCTCGGTCACTGAGAAAATGAAGCGGCCCAGCAGGCTCTCAAGGCTCACGGCCGATTGCGTGATCTCGATGCGCTGGCCATCGCGCAAAATGCGGTCCGCCCCGCCCGGGACGATCGAGACATACTTGCCGCCCAGCAACCCCTCCGAGGTGATCTCGGCCGAGCTGTCGGCGGGGATGCGCAGCGCCGCATCAATACTGAGCGTCAGCTCCGCAAGGAAGGTCGCGGGGTCGATACGCTGCGCCACCACACGGCCCACGCGCACGCCGGCAATCCGCACATCGGCACCGGCAGCCAAGCCGTCGATGCGGTCGAACCGCGCCGTCAGCGACAGCCCGCCCGCGGCACTCGCGCGGCCGGAATTGGTGATGGCGTAGGTCAGGAACCCGCCGGCAACCAGCAGGATCAACACGCCTGCGAGCAATTCTAACGCACTGCGCCGCTCGGCCATCGTCAGGCGCCCGGCGTCCAGGCCTGGTAGGCCCCGGCCGGACTGACCGGCACGCCCTGGCGCAGCTCGGACCCTTGCGGGCGATAGGCACCCGCGGTGCCGGTCTGGTTGGGCAAATGCGGCTTCTGCCAGGCATGCACCAGCGCCTCGGGCAAAGGCTCTGCCGTGGTGTGATGCAGCCAGCCCCACCAGGGCGGCGGCACGAGGGTCGCCTCGGGCGTCCCGGCATAGAGCACGAAGCGCTTGGGGCGCCCATCGCGCAGCCCGCGCCGCGACTCCCAATAGGAATTGCCGACGGTATCCTCACCGACGCGGCGCGCCGAGAGGCGGATGAACAGGCGGTCGAGAAAAGACATAAGCGGGTTGTCGCACAATCCCGTCGCGCCGGCAAAAATTTGCCAGCATCCACAAGATCAGGGGGGTTTTCTGCCTCGCACCCACAAGATGCGGCTTCCCTGGGGTGAAGGCCTGCCATACGATCATCCCATGGCACAGCTTGTTGGCACGCTTTGGGATGCTCTGGCCTTACGGCGGCTGCGCGCGGCATCAGACCCGGACAGCGCCAGCCGCGGCATCGCCCTGCCCGCCGCCTGGGCGGAAGCCGAGGAGGCCGCAGCCGCGCTCGCCGCCATCGCCCCCGGCCAGGGTCCCGTCGCACTGCCGAGCCTGGCCGAACGCTGGATCCGCCGCCTCGACAAGGCCGGGCGCGCCATGGGCCTGGTCACGGACAATGCCTTTGCCGACGACTTGCGCGCCCTGCTGCTGAGCCGGCGCGGCGCTCCGGGCCTGGCCACCTGGCGCGGCGAGACAGGTGCGGAGCCGCCGCGCTTCATCCTCAACCTCACCGCCTTCCTCGACGCCGCCGGCGAGTTCGACGCGCCCGGCTATGCCGCCGCCGTCGCCACCGCGACACTCGCCGCCGACATCGCGGGGCAGGGTCGCTCGGCGCATCTGGCCATCGGTTTCGCGGACCTCGCGGGCTTTCTTGCGGCACACGGCCTGCGCTACGCCGGCGCCGAGGGGCGGGAGGCGGCGGCCGCGCTGGCCGCGCTCACCCTGGGTGCAGCGGAGACGGAATCCGGCCGCATCGCCGCCATCATGGGCGCGCGGGAGCCACTGCGACTGGTCTGGCCGGCGCTGCCCTCGGCCACCGCCATCCCCGGCCTCGCGGAAGCCGCACGCAGGGCGATCGACGCCGCGGTCGCCAGCCGTGGCCTGCGCCACGCCACCATCCTCGCCCTCACCCCGCCCGATGCGGTGGATGCGCTGTTGGGTGTGGAGACCGGCGGCATGGCGCCACCGGCGGGGCACTTGCGGCCCACGCTCGGCGCCGATGGCGCGCTGCGCGACCTGCCGACGCGCGCCGCACGGCGTGCGGGGCCGAATGCGGAGGCGCTGCTCGCACCCGTGGACCAGCATGCGCGCCATGCCATGCTGCTCGCGGTCGGGCCCTTCCTGCACGCAGCCCCGCCGCTGCCCATCGCCACGCCCGCGCCGCCCGCGCCCCGCCCGGCGCAGCCCGTCGCGACCCTGCCCGAACTGCCACTGCTGCTCACCCCGCGCCGCGCCGTGCGGGAGGCGGTGGCGCGCGTCGTCATCGCCGGCCACCGCATCACGCTGCGCATGCACGAGGATGCCGACGGCGCCCTGCGCGGCATCGCCTTCATCCTTGCGCGCGACACGGCGCTGCGGGCGCTGCTGGACACCACGGCCAGCGCCATCTCGGTGGGTCTCGCACGCGGGGTGCCGCTGGCGGATTATGTCGATGCGCTGGCCTATGCCCAGTTCGCGCCCTCGGGCGAGGTGGAGGGCGACAGCGACATCGCCTATGCCAGCAGCGCGCTCGATTGGGCGATACGGCACCTCGCGCGCGCCTATCTCGGGCGCGGGGACCTGGCCGATCCGCGCGCCCCGATGAGCCTGACCGTGGTGCAGCCGCCCGCACCACCGCTGCTGCCGCTCGACCTGCCGGCCACCGGCGCGCCCCGCGCGCGGCGCATCCGAAGGGTGGCGTAAGCGGGGCAAGGGCTGGGTGGCGTAAGCGGGGCAAGCGCGGGGTCGCCTGGGGCGCGAACCCGCGCTACAAACTGGCCAGCTCCATCGTCTTAAAAGGATCTCTCCATGGCCGGTACCATCGACGCGCGCCTCGCCGAACTCGGCATCATCCTGCCCAACCCCGCGCCCCCCATGGCTAACTACATCCCCTACAACACGACGGGGAATCTGGTGTTCGTGTCCGGGCAGGTGCCGCTCGATGACGGTCGCATCGCGATCATGGGCAAGGTCGGCGCGACGGTGTCGGTCGATGAGGGCCGGCGCGCGGCGCGCATCTGCTTCATCAATGTCGTGGCACAGCTGCGCGCGGCCTGCGGCGGCGACCTCGACCGCGTCGTGAAGGTGGTACGCCTGGGCGGCTTCATCGCCTCGCCGGCGGAATTCACCCAGCACGCGGCGGTGATGAACGGCGCGTCCGACCTGGCCGTGGAAATCTTCGGCGATGCCGGGCGCCATGCGCGCACCACCATCGGCGTGCCGGCCCTGCCGGGTGACGCGGCCGCTGAGGTCGAGGGCATCTTCGAGATCGCCTGAGCCGCGCGCCTACTTCTCGGCGAAGCTGATCACCGGGGTCCAGTCGGGGCCTGGCGGCTCGGCACGCAGGCGTGCGATCCGTTCGGCGAAGCTGGCCGCCACCGCATCGCTCTGCGGCCGGGCAGCGCGCCGCAGGGCCACCTCGGCCGCGTCGAAGCGGCGGGCGCGGAAGCACAGCAGCATCTCCCGCCAATCGGGCAGGCTCGCGACCATGGCGGGGTCCGCCAACAGCGGCGCGTCATCGGGGCCATGCGCGGCGGCGAGGCCGAGCAGTTCGAACACCTCGATTGCGTCCTTCGCACCCTTCGGCACCACCAGCCCCACGGGGCGGAACACGAAGGACTGCCCGGCACCGCGATAGGTCGCCTCGCTCACCAGGATCTGGGTGTGGTGGAACTTGTTCAGCCCCTCCAGCCGCGAGGCGAGGTTCACCACCGACCCGATGGCCGTGTACGCCATGCGGTCGGAGGAGCCGACATTGCCCACCACCGCCTCCCCAGTGTGCAGCCCAAAGCGAGTATAGAATTCAGG
>JBKJNV010000114.1:0-2835 GCA_046593435.1 Roseomonas sp. | reverse complement strand
ATGCGGTGCGCCGTGGCGAGCATGTGGCGGTGTTCGGCGACTACGATGTGGATGGGGCCTGTGCCGGCGCGCTGATGACGTGGGTTCTGCGCGATCTCGGCTGCGCTGTGACGCCCTATGTGCCGGACCGCCTGCGCGAGGGGTATGGCCCGAATGCGGACGCCATTGCCATGCTGTGCAATCGCGGCGCGACGCTGATCATCTGTGTCGACTGCGGCATCGCCGCGCCGGCGCAGTTGGCTGTAGCGGCCGGGCGCGCGGATGTGGTGGTGTTGGACCACCACAAGGCCGAGGGCGACTTGCCGCGCGTGGTCGCCGTGGTCAATCCGAACCGGCTGGACGACACTTCGGGCCTGCACCACATCTGCGCCGCGACGGTCGCGTTTCTTGCCGCGGTGGCGGTGCTGCGGGTGCTGCGGCGGTCGGGGCATTTCGCGCAGCGCGCGGAGCCTGACCTGCGCAACCTGCTCGACATCGTAGCACTCGCGACCGTGTGCGACGTGATGCCGCTCAAGGGGATCAACCGCGCGCTGGTGACGCAGGGCCTGAAGGTGCTCGCGCGGCGGGAACGCCCGGGCATTGCGGCGCTGCTCGACGTGGCGGCCGCGCGGGACCCCTTCACCGCGCACACCTTCGGCTTCGCGCTGGGGCCGCGCATCAATGCCGGCGGGCGCATCGACGTCGCTGATCTGGGGCTGCGGCTGCTGCTGGAGGAAGACCCCATCGAGGCGCGCGCGATGGCCGAGCAGCTCGATGCCGTCAACCGCAAGCGCCAGGATGTGGAGGCGCATGTGCTGGCCGCGGCCTTCGCGGCGGCCGAAGCGCAGGCGAGTGCCGGCCGCGCGGTGCTGCTGGTGGTGGGCGAGGGGTGGCATCCGGGCGTGGTCGGCATCGTCGCCGGGCGCGTGAAGGAGCGCTTCAACCGCCCGGCCTGCATCGCGGGCCTGGCGATGGGCATCGCGAAAGGCTCGGGTCGCTCGGTCCCCGGCGTGGATCTGGGCGGCCCGGTGATCGCGGCACGCCAGGCGGGGCTGCTGCTGACCGGCGGCGGCCACGCGATGGCGGCCGGCTTCAGCTTCGAGGCCGCTCGGCAGGCCGAGTTCCACGACTTTCTCGAGGCCCGGATGGAAGCGGCGAAGGGCCTTCCCGCCGCGGCCGACCTCGCGCTGGAAGGCACGCTCAATGTCGCGGCCGCCACGGTGGATTTCGCCACACAGGTGGAGCGCCTGGCACCCTTCGGTGCGGGCAATGAGGAGCCGGTCTTCGCCATCGCGCGGGCCCGCATCCTCAAGGCCGACCGCATCGGCAAGGAGGGTGCGACGATCCGCGCCATCATCGAGGGCGAGGGCGGCGGGCGGCTGAAGACCATCTGCTTCCGCGCGAAGGAGGGCCCGCTGGCCGAGGCGTTGCTGGCCAAGGACCGCGTACCGATGCACCTGGCCGGGCATCTGCGCGCGGAGCGATGGAACGGCGATGTCTCGGCCTGCCTGCAGGTGGTGGACGCAGCGCCGGTCGGCTAGCGTGGTGAAAACCGCAAGAGGAAACACCGATGCCGTATGCCCCATCCGCAGGCGCCAATCTCTACTATGAGGAGACGGGCACCGGGCATCCCATCGTGTTCGTGCATGAATACGGCTCCGACCATCGTGAGTGGGAGACGCAGGTGCGCTTCTTCTCCCGCGAGTATCGCTGCATCACCTACGCCGCGCGCGGCTACCCGCCTTCGGATGTGCCGGAGGATGGCGCGATGTACGGGCAGGATCATTCGGTCGCCGACATCCTCGCCGTGATGGACCACCTCAACATCGCCCGCGCGCATGTCGTGGGGCTGTCGATGGGCGCCTTTGCGACGCTGCTGTTCGGCATTCGCCACCCCGACCGCGCAACGGCGCTGGTCGTGGCCGGCGTGGGCAGCGGCAGCGTCACGGACGCGGCGGCACTCGCGTCCTTCCGAGCGGAGCAGGTCGAGAAGGCCGCGCGGCTGAAGGAACTCGGCTGGCAGGATCTGGCGATGGAAGCGGCAACCTCGCCCACGCGCATCCAGCTGCGCCACAAGGACCCGCGCGGGTGGGATGAGTTCGTCGCCCACCTCCGCAGCCACTCCTCACTGGGCTCGGCGATGACGACGCAGCACTACCAGGGCGCGCGCGACCCGGTCTACGCGTGGGAGGCGCAGCTGCGTGCCATGACGGTGCCCACGCTGCTCGCGGTCGGTGACGAGGACGGGCCCTGCGTGGAGCCCAGCATCTTCATCAAGCGCATGCTCCCCAATGCCGGGCTGTGGATGCACCCGCGCACCGGCCACGCCATCAACCTCGAGGAGCCGGCGGCCTTCAACGCTGCCGTGCAGGCGTTCTTCTCCACCGTGGAGCGTGGCCGCTGGCGGCTCGGTCTAGCTTCAGGCGCCGCTGGGTAGGATATTCATCCATAAGGCGCCGTGGTCCGCAGGGTGGCAGCGTGGAGTGCCACCTAGCGTCCCTGCAGCCACACCGCATCCGCCCCCAGCTCCGGCCAGCCGATGGCGCGATGCGTCGGCGCATCCACGCTCCAGCGTGCGGCGATGATGCGCTGGCCGGTGAACCCATCCGCCGCCTCGCTCAGCAGCCAGGCCAGTGGCGGCCCCATGATCGCGGGCTTGAGCATGGCGGCGCGGTCCCACCCCGTGGCGTCGGCGATGAAGGGCGTGTCGGTCGGCCCACCAGGGATCAGCACGTTCACGGTCACGCCGGTGCCGGCCAGCTCCTCCGCCCAGATGGCGGAGGCGGATTCCAGCGCCGCCTTGGTCGCGCCATAGGGCAGCACGCGCAGCATGGTGCGGAAGCTGGTGGTGTTGTT
>JBKJNV010000047.1:0-7151 GCA_046593435.1 Roseomonas sp. | reverse complement strand
GCCCAGCGCCTGGCGCGGCCGCTGCGCAGCGCGGGGGCGCCGCGCGCGGAAGCGGAGGGGCGGGTGCGCGAGGCGCTGGCGCGGGTGGGCCTTGCCGAGCAGGCGGAGACGCTGCCTGGCGCGCTGTCCGAGGGTGAGGCGGCGCGGCTGGCGCTTGCGGGCGCGATGCTTTCGGGCGCGGGGCTGCTGCTGCTTGATGGCCTGGCCGATGCGGCGCTGGCGGCCATGCTGCTGGACTGGCGGCGCGAGAGTGGGGTGGCCGTGCTGTGTGCCGTGCGCGACGCCGCGCCGGCGGCCTGGCTTGGCGACCGCGTCGCGGTGCTCGGCGGCGGGCGTATCCTGCAGCACGGGCCGCCACAGGTGCTTTACGACACGCCCGAGGATGCCCGCGTCGCTGAGCTGATGGGGCCGTGCACGCTGCTGCCGGGCCGCCTGGTCGCCGATGAGGATGAGGATGGCGACGCGACGATTGCGCTCGATGGCGGCGCGCGGTTGCTCGGGCGGCGGGGCGCGGTGCGGCTCGGCGAGGCGTGCCTTGCCTGCATCCGGCCCGGGCGTGTGGTCGTCACCGGGGGTGGTGAGGGTGATTTCGGCGAAGGTTTTCTGGCCGCGCGCGTGATCGAGCGGCGTGCGATGGGCGAGACCGTCGCGCTGCGGCTTGCGCTTGCGGATGGTGCGGAGGTCCTGGCCCATCGCCCGGCCGGGGGTGCGGCGCTGCCGGGCCCCGGCGCGCCCGCCGTTCTGCGTCTGCCGCCGCAGGATGTCGTGATACTGCCCTTGCCCGGGGTTGTGGCGCGGACGCCACGAGCGACGTAAGCTCTGCCATCATCAGATTGGAAATCATCATGTCGGTCATCGAGCGTCGCGGGTTGCTGGGGTTGGTCGCGGGGGGCGCGTTGCTCGCGGCATTGCCGCGCCGGGTCTGGGCCCAGGCGGCCGCACCAGCCGCGCCCACCGGCCCGTTCAGCCTGCCGGACCTGCCTTATGCGCCCGGCAAGAACGAGGCGGCGATCGACGCGCGCACCATGGAAATCCACCACGGCGCGCATCACCGCGCCTTCGTGAACAACCTCAACACCGCCGCGGGCGCGAACCCCCAGCTCGGCCAGATGCAGCTCGATGAGCTGCTGATGCGCATCGGCCAGCTGCCCGAAGGCGTGCGCGGACTGGTCCGCAACAGCGGCGGCGGTCATGCCAACCACGCGATGTTCTGGCAGATCATGGGTGGCGCCGGCGGCGAGCCAGACGGCGAATTGGCCGCTGCCATCACCCGGGATTTCGAAAGCTTCGCCACCTTCAAGACGCGGTTCGAGGCGGCCGGGAATGGCCATTTCGGCTCGGGCTGGGTGTTCGTGACGGTCGCCAATGACGGCAAGCTGGCGATCGCCACCAGGCCGAACCAGGACTCGCCGCTGATGGACGGCACGCGGGTGCTGATGGGCAATGACGTGTGGGAGCACGCCTACTACCTGCGCTATCAGAACCGCCGCGCCGAATACACGCGCAACTGGTGGAACGTGGTGGACTGGGCAAAGGTGAGCGAGCGTTATGCCGCCGCCAGGGCCGGCACGTTGCGCGTCTGAGCGGCGCGCCTCGGGGTAAGCAATTCGGAAATTCTTACCCAGGGCGATTCTCGCGCCAAGTAATTGATATTGCTGTGCCTGGGGGCCGAAAGTAAGAGGATCTTACTTTCGGCGTTCCCCGGCGGGCCGCAGTCGCGACGGGGCTTCTTCCGCGAAGACGATAGGCGAAAAATCCTAGGTCGGTCAAGCACTCAGCGCGCGAGCAGCGCCGTTACCCGGTCTCCCACCACCGTCGGCGGCTCGCTCGGGCGCACCCGAAGCTGCTGCTCGCGCAGGCTCACGCAGGCGGTGGTGGCGCGGGAGACCTCAACCCAGGCGCCACCGCGTTCGAAGGCCTTGAGCAGGCATTCGTCGTAGACGGTGAAGACTTCGCCGGCACCGCAGCCGAAGCTCGGCCGGTCGCGCCTGGCCGCCATCATGATGATGCGGTTGGGCCGCGCCAGCGCATCGGCATAGATGCCGGTGAAGCAGCCCGAAAGGATGGCCACCGTCGGTGCCTCCCCGCACCCCTGGGTCAGCGCGCGGTCGAGCAGGGCGGGTGTGACCACGGCCTGGGCGGGTGCGAAGACCAGGCCCTGCTCGGGCGCGCCATGCATGGTCATGTAGATCAGGCAGCCTTCGCCGGCGGCCGGGCGCAGGCTGGCGATGGCTGCCATCACGGCGCGGGGCTGGGCCGGTTCGGCGGCGCGGTTGAGGTCCGAGAAGCGGCGGATGGTCGCGCGGTTGCCCATCAGGGACGCCATGCGCGCGGTCGCGTTCTCCCACACCGGCAGGCTGTCATCGCCGGCCACGATCACCGCGCGCCAGCGCAGGCTGGCCATGGTCTTGGGCTCGGCGGGCGTGGCCGGGGCGCAGGCGGCGCCGAGCAGGAGCAGGCCGAAGATGAATCTGCGCATGGCATGAGAATGGGGTGCGGGTCGGCGCGCGTCCATGGGAAAGCGGCGGCAACGCGGCGGGCGGGAGCCCTGCGATGCGCCTGATGCCCGGACCACGGCCTTCGCGGCTTGCGCCGGCCACCCCGGACGCCAGCCCCACATCGGTACGCATTTACAATTATCACAATTCAGTGAAAAACTGCGATGATTGCGAACTCTTCTTCTCCCCTCGTCCACGACGCCGATCGCGGACCACGCCAAGGTGATTACGATGAACAGCCTGCCATTTCGCGGATGGTCCGCGCTCGCTGTGGCCGCATGGATCACGGCCGGTGCTTTTACCGGCGCCGCGGCCCAGGGGCGCGAGAGCGCCGCCGCCCCGGTGGAGGGCTTCTATGTCGGGGCCTTCGCCGGCGCGCTCGTTGCGCAGTCCAAGGTTACCATCCAGGGCAGCGGAACGCAGTCCAGCGCGAGGTTGCAGGATTCCGGCGCCATACTCGGCCTGCGCGGCGGCTGGGGCATGCGCCTGACGCCCGGACTTTATACGGGCCTCGAAATCGAGGGCATGTTCCCGATCGACGTGAACAGCCGCTATTCCGCGCTGGGCCAGACCTATCGGCGCGAGATCCACAGCGAGATCGGGGCCTATGCGCGCCTCGGCTGGAGCCCGGATGGCCGGAGCCTGCTGTTCGTCCGCGGCGGTACGGCCACCCCGCTGAACGCCAACACCACGACGCTTATCGGGGTCGTCGGCGTGGGCGGAGAGATGCCGATCGCGCAGCGCCTGGCGGGACGCGTGGATGTTTCCTACTCGTTTCCCTACACGCGCAATCAGGTCGAGATCTATCGGCTGACAGCCGGGCTGGTGCTGCGCTTCTGACCTTGGCGGGTCCGGGCGGGCGGCGCAGCCGCGCAGGCATCCGGTAGGCCGATTATTGTGGAAATCCCTCGTGAGCCGGTAGCTCATTGACGTGCCGCATCCAGCCCACACGCTCGGCCAGTCCAACCACGCTAACTGGAAGAGAAGTCGCGATCCAGCAGCGCATGCGACCCGGACGACGACTTGGCCGCTCACCACGATCAGCTCTGGCGCGGGTGACCACAGGAGGGTGAGACGGGCAGGCGTACAAAGTCTGCCGCCAACGGCGGCCGGCGAAAGACGCCGAAGCGTCAGGCTGGCGGCTTGAAAGCCATCAGCGTGGCGAAGGGCACGAACGCGTAGAGCGTTCCCGCATCCGCCCTCCGGACATACTCAGCTTCCAGGGCATCGGCGAGGGGCTGCCCGATGACGCCTTCCGAAACCAGGCGCGCGCCTGACATGCGAACCCAGACCATGCCTCCCATGCCTTCGGTGACCACGCGGTTCGCGATGCTGAAATGCGTGACCGTCAACCCGGCTTGCTTGGCCATTCGCTTCAGTTTGCCGGTCAACCAGGGATCTGTGACCGACCCGCTGACGAAGGCCTCCGCACAACTGCCAAGCGGGTCCCCTGGAGCAATGGCCAACGTCATTTTCGAGAAGTCGGCGTCGCATATCACCAGCACGCCGCCAGGCCGCAGGATACGCGCCGCTTCCGCGATAAGTGGGGCCGGGTCTGACACGTGGGAGAGAACGGTGTGCAGGATCGCAACCTCCACGGAACCATCGTCCAGACCGAGTGCCGCGCCCTCGCCCACGGAAAACGAGAGATTCGATCGGTCGCCCGCGAGCGCCCTCGCCTTGTCGACCAGCGCAGCCGACGGTTCCAATCCCAAAACGGCAGCGTGGGGAAACCGATCCGCGATCCGGCGTGTCACGCCTCCCGTACCGGACCCGATATCGACGATACGGCCGCCTTGCGGCACGGTGAGCAAGCCGAGATATGCGTCGATCACCGGTAGCATGCTCGGGTCTGCGGCGCGGACTTCGAGAGCAGCGGCGATCAGCTCGATCATCTGGTCGGAGGCGCCATCGACGTTTGCGAAGGGATCCGGCACTCGTGGTGACTCCAGCTCGGTACAGGGCGTCGCCGAACAGTGCCCTGGATCGACATTGACGGGCAATCCCCAGGTAGCCAGCCGATCTGGCTGTTGAGAAGTTAGCGTATTGAAGATCCGGCGGCTCTGGCAACGTCGACTGTGCCCGGATCGCGCGCGTCGGGGATGGGCGGTCGGTCTTCGCCGTTGCGGCCCGCGCCATCAAGCCTTTTGGCAGCAATACGTGACCGAAATTGGCGCAGCTCGGGGCCTGACCCGCCGCAGCGCTGGACCAGGGTACTTGCGTCCGTAATCGGATGCGCGGTGCTTGTGTCGTGATGGTCGGATTTTTAACGTCTTATTAATAAATAGGATGTCTTATCAAACCGTTAACGCAAAACGGGATTATAAGGCGAATGTTTACCAATATCGTGCGCCGGTTGAAAGTCATTTTATTTGTATGCGCGGGGCTTTCCCTGGCCGATCAGGCGCGGGCGGAGGGGCCGAATGTTTCCGGGTTCTACATCAACGGCTTCGCCGGGGCTGCCATCATTGACTCGACGGTCAGGTTCGCCGCCACCGCGGATCGTCCCGCCGGGCGCTTCGTGGACCAGGGCGGTGACGGGTTGCTCGTCGGCGCGCGGCTCGGCTGGGGCACCGTGATGGCGACCCACCTGTATGTCGGCGCCGAAGTCGAGGGTGTCGCCCCCTACAACGTCACCAGTCGGCTGATGGCCTATGGCGCCGAGTACCGGGCGCGCCTGCGCAATGAGATCGGCGCCTATGCGCGGCTCGGCTGGACGTCGGATGGCGGCAGCCTGGTCTTCATCCGCGCCGGGTTTTCCATGCCCCGCCAGGTTTTCCAGTCCACGCAATCCCCCACCGGGCGCAGCAGCGCGGATTGGAGCGCGGTGCCCGCCTTCGGCGTCGGCGCCGAGGTTCCGGTCTGGGGGCCGGTCTTCGCTCGCGTCGATGTCGGCTATTCCATGCAGCACGGCGCCAACCGGCTGGAGACCTACCGGCTGAATGCCGGATTCACGTACAGGTTCTGATCGGGCGGGTCGGGCGGCACCAGCCGGTAGCCCACGCCGCGCACGGCGCGAATGGCGCCATGCTCCGCATCGAGCCCCAGCTTGCGGCGCAGCCCGAGCACCAGATTATCCACGCTGCGGTCGCCATAGGCGATGATGCGGCCGAGCACATCGGCCGCGATATCCTCTCGCCGGACACAGCCGCGCCCGGCTTTGGCGAGGCAGCGGAGCAAGGCGAGTTCGTTCCGCGCAAGCCGGATGCGTGTGCCATCGGCGCGGCGAACCGTGCGGTTCTCAGGCTCGACCAGCAGCCCCTCGCCCAGCGGAATCCCGGGCTCCGGGCGGCGCGGGGCGGCGGCATTCGCGTGGCGCCGCCGCAGGGCCGCGTGCAGCCGGGCGCCGGCAAGGCGTGGCGCGAGCGGCTTCGCCCAGTAGAGATCGGCGCCGAGTTCGATCAGCGCGATTTCCTCCTCTGCCGCCGGGGCGCTGGTCTGGATGCCGAGCAGCAGGCGCGGCCGACGGTCACGCAGCCCGCGGATGGCCGCCGGCAGGCCGGCCGCGGCAAGGCTGGCATCAAAAAGCAGGGCGTCCGCATGCTCAAGGCACGGCCAGGCGGCGGGGAGGTTGGTCACAGGGGTGACATCGAAGCCTTCCGCGCCCAGGGCCATGGCCGCGTCGCGCAGGGCGTCCGCGTCGCCATCGGCCAGCAGGAGCCTTGGCTGTCGCTCGGTATGCGCCGTGGCCATGCTGCCTCCCAACCCTGCGAGCCCCTGTGTGCCGCGCCGACCCTGAAGGATGCGTTAACCCCCTGTCCCATGTGCCGGTACGGGTCTCAACGGTAGCGGCGCGTCCAGGCGGGCGGGCCGGTTGCCGGCCGGTCGCGGCTGGGACGAAGAATCCAATGGCGCTTTGCCGCCATCCGCGCCATATGACCCCCGATCGCGTGCGCCCGGGTGTCCGGGGTGCGAGGTCAATCGCTGCGACCGTGGCGGGCCGAGTGCCCAGCGCCGCGGGCCTCTCGTAGGGAGCATCGCGGCGTTTCCGGCCACATGGGCTTGCTTTCCGGCGTTCACGCGTCGGGCCCTCCCCATGCCGCCCGAAACGCCGAGGCCTCTCCCCGAAGCCCCCGCTGTTGGGAATGCTTCGTCCGTGCGGTCGCTCATCCGGGGGCTGCGCGCGCCAGGTGCGTGCGCCCCATCGACGCAAGGACATCGCATGTTCGACAAGTATTTCCGCAAGGATATCAACTGGGGCGGCAAGACCCTGACGCTGGAGACGGGCAAGGTCGCCCGCCAGGCCGACGGCGCCGTGCTGGCCCGCCTGGGCGACACCATCGTGCTGTGCACGGCCGTGGGCGCACGCTCGGTCAAGCCGGGCCAGGATTTCTTCCCGCTGACCGTCAACTACCAGGAAAAAGCCTTCGCGGCCGGCAAGATCCCCGGCGGCTTCTTCAAGCGCGAGGGCCGTCCCTCCGAGAACGAGACCCTCGTCTCCCGCCTGATCGACCGCCCGCTGCGCCCGCTGTTTCCCAATGGGTTCCGCAATGAGGTGCAGGTCGTCGCCACCGTGCTGAGCCACGACATGGAGAACGACCCCGACATGGTCGCCATGATCGGCTGCTCCGCCGCGCTCACGCTGTCGGGCATTCCCTTCTTTGGCCCGATCGCCGGTGCGCGCGTGGGCTACATCGACGGCGCCTATGTGCT
>JBKJNV010000383.1:0-4011 GCA_046593435.1 Roseomonas sp. | reverse complement strand
CTCGGGCTCGGCCAGGTCGCATAGGCGGATGGAGCGGCGGCCGACCTTGTCTTCATAGGCCGGGCCGATGCCGCGACCCGTGGTGCCGATCTTGTCCTCGCCGCGGGCTGCCTCCCGCGCGCGATCGAGGGCCGGGTGCAGCGGCAGGATGAGGGGCACGTTCTCCGCGATGCGGAGGTTCTCGGGCGTCACCTTCAGGCCCTGGGCGCCGACCTTCGCGATCTCGGCCAGCAGCGCGTCGGGGTCGAGGACCACGCCATTGCCGATGATGCCGAGCTTGCCGCGCACCACGCCCGAGGGGAGCAGGGACAGCTTGTAGGTGACATCGCCCACCACCAGCGTGTGGCCGGCATTGTGCCCGCCCTGGAAGCGCACGACGAGGTCGGCGCGGGAGGCGAGCCAGTCGACCACCTTGCCCTTGCCCTCATCGCCCCATTGCGCGCCGATCACCGCGACATTCGCCATGGCGTCAGACCTTCTTCCGTTCGAGCGGGACGGCGATGCCGCCGGCCAGGGTGTGTGAGCAGCGCAGGCGTTCGGCACTGTCCTGGGCGGAGAGTGCGGCGACGGTGATGAAGCCTTCCGCGCGCAAGGCCCGCGCGGTCGCCTCGGGCGTGCCGAGTGCGAGGAACAGGCGCGGGCGCGCGGGTGCGGTGGGGGCGGCGCGCAGCATGGCATCGGGGTAGAGCGAGATGCCCGTGGCGGGTTCGCCGCCTTGCGCGAGGTAGCGGCCGCCGCGGCCCATCTCGCCGCTGGCGCCCGGGCCATAGAGCGTGAAGGCAACGCCGGTGTGATAGCGGAAGCCGCGGAATTCGACCGGGTCGAGCGTGATGCGCAGTTTTGCCGCACGGGTCCTGATGGCAGTGATGACGGCGGCCGCGTTGTCCGCGATGGCGCGTGCGGCGGGCGGCAGCTTGGCCTTGGCCAGCGCGGCAAGCGCGCCATCGGCGGGGCCGGCGGCGTGCAGCAGCGCGGTGAGGTCGGCGAGGGCGGCGCCACCCTCCGCTGCGGCCTCGGCGACGGCGGCGGCGTCCTTGCGGTCGAGCGCGCGGGCGAGCCGGCGGCGCAGCTCCGGGCTGACCTCGGCATGGTCGAGCAAAGCGGGCGCCATGGTGGGCAGGGTGATGTCGAGGGAGGGGTTTTCGATGCCCACGGCGGCCAGCGCCTCGACCGCGACGACGGCGACCTCGGCATCGGCGGTGGCGGATTCAGCGCCGATCAGCTCGATGCCGCATTGCGGCAGCTGGCGGGCGGCGGAGAGCTGGGTGCCGCGCACGCGCAGCACCTGGCCGGCATAGGACAGGCGCAGCGGACGGGCGATGGACGCAAGGCGGGTCGCGGCGATGCGCGCGACCTGGGGGGTGGTGTCCGCGCGCAGGCCCATCATGCGCTGGGAGACGGGGTCCATCAGGCGGAAGGTCTGCTCGGCGATGGCGGCACCGGAGCCGGCAAGCAGGCTGTCCTCGAATTCCAGCAGGGGGGGCTTCACCCGTTCGTACCCGTGCAGGGCGAAGGTCGCCATGATGGCTTCCACGAAGGCGGCCTCGCGCTCCGCTTCGGGCGGCAGCGCGTCGGCGAAGCCGGCGGGGAGCAAAGCGGGGTTGGGGGTGTCGTCGGTCATGGGCGGCGGTGGTGTGGCAGGGGGCGGCGGGAGCCGCAAGCCCCGCGCGGGTCAGGCGAGGTGCCAGCCCCGCCGGCTTCAGGCGAGGTAAATGTCGAAGATCGCGCGCTGGCCGCCATCCATGGGTTCGAGGCGTGCGAGCAGCAGGGCGCGGCTGGCCTCGGCCACGCGGTTGAGCAGGCCGTCGCGGGCGTTGGCGGGTTCGTCGGGGAAATAGACCTGGGTGGTCAGCGGCGCGCCGCCGCCGGGCGGATGGGCGCGGAGGTGGATGTGCGGGGTGCGGCCGGGATAGGTGCCGGGGCGGATTGTGCGGAAGGCGTAGCGCCCGGCGCCATCGGCGGTGGTGCGGCCATAGCCCTGGAAGCCGGTGTCGCGCTGGGCGATGCGGTCGCGGGGATGGAGGTAGATGCCCTGGTCGTCGGTTTGCCAGATCTCGATGCCGCTGCCGGGCAGCGCGCCGCCGGCGGCGTTGCGGATGGTGCCTTCGAGCAGGAGGGGCCGGCCCTGCGCTTCACGGCTCGCGCCGGTCACGCGGCGGAGGTCGGCATCGGCGTCGTCGGGGATGACGCGCGGATAGAACGGGCCTTCCATCTGCGCCGGCGTGCCCAGGGTTGCGGGCTGCGCGCAGGCCGTGGCCGGGAGGAGGATGAGGAGATGGCGGCGGCGGAGGATCATTCGCGTATGTGAGGACCAGCACCGGTCCGGGTCACGTCACAAAGCATTGCGGCGCCGCGGAAGGTCCGCGGTGCAGCCTGGTTGTCAGGGCTGCGCGATCCTGGTGATGGGCAGCTTGCCGAAATGGCTTTCGCTATCGGCATACCGATCGCCCAGATGGTGCAGCAGGGCCTGGGGTGGAATGGACAGGGCGGCGGTGTCGATCGGGATGGCGTGGCGGCCATTGAAGCCTTTGGGCGGGCTTTCCCAGCAAAGCCCCGAAGCCGCACGCTCGCGCGTTTCCCAGCCCGGCCTCACCTCAAGGCTTGAATCCCGGCTGAATGACCGGCTGGCGACGTATTCCTCGGCAAGCACCTTGTCGAATACGTAGACCGCCGAATACGGATTGGGCGCTGTCACGAATACATAGTCATTGATCCGGACATGCTTGGTTCTTGATACGGATATTGGGCTTACGATGTCCAGGAAGCAGATTTCATCACGGCTTTTGCTGTATTCGATGCGGGCGAAGGACGGTATCAATCGATGTTCCGAAAGCAACGGACGGTGACGATGCCAATAGGCAAAATTCATGAAGCTGAACCGCATGTCATCTTCGAGGTGGGTGAAGTGGCTGTAGCTCGCCCCCGAACCCAGGAAACGATCGCGGATGAGGGGTTTGGCCTGCCAGGGCAGGTCCAGGGGATTGTCGATTTTTTCTGCAACCTTGATTTCGAATCGCTTGCCCTCGTTGAACCAGGGGGCAAACAACCGACGCATCACGAACAGGCGCTTCACCAAATCCGAACCGCCCTGGTCGCCACCATTGGTGACGACGACACAGTCGAGGGCTTCGACCGGAAATTCGGCCAGGGTGCGCACGACATCGAGCAGAATGGGCAGGCGGGTTGAATCGTGGTGAAACGTGATCGCGACCAGCAGTCGGCAATCTTGTGGTCGGGCCGGCCCGAAATCGATCACGGCTTTGGGTCCTTCCCGGTATTCAGCGCAGCCTGTGGCGTTCGTGCAACCTGAAGGTTGACGCAGGCGCCGGAGTATCAGCTCGCTCTGCTGAGCCATCGCGGGTCGCCGCGGCAGGCGCTCCGGGGCGTGGCCCGCGTGGCCTAGGCCTGGTTCCGATCAATCAGCCCCTGTCGGATTTTCCGCCCGCGCTTGATCCTGTCCTCGATGAATTCCGCCTCGCCGTAGCGCACGGCGCGACCGAGGGCGTGGGCATCCTCGGAGAAGCGGGCGAGCATCTCGAGCAGGGCTTCGCGGTTGTTGAGGAAGACGTCGCGCCACATCGCCACGTCGGAGGATGCG
Organism: Roseomonas sp.; assembly: GCA_046593435.1. Lineage (GTDB taxonomy): Bacteria > Pseudomonadota > Alphaproteobacteria > Acetobacterales > Acetobacteraceae > Plastoroseomonas. The sequence continues at coordinate 413 of JBKJNV010000383.1, read as the reverse complement.
ATGCGGGTGAAGTCGCGGAAGCCGGAGGCGGCGAATTTCAGCACCGCCTCGCGGGTTTCCTGGGCCAGGTCATCGGCCGTGCCGCAGATGGTGAAAGCGATCAGGTGCGGCAGGTGGGAGACGATGGCGACCACCTTGTCGTGGGTCGCGGGGTCCATGGTCTCGATCATTGCGCCCGCGCGGCGCCAGAATTCGGCAACGCGTTCGACGGCGGCCGGGTCGGCATCGGGCAGCGGGGTGAGGATGACGTAGCGGCCCTCGAACAGCGTCGCGAAGCCGGCATCGGGGCCGGAGTATTCGGTGCCTGCCATGGGGTGGCCGGGGACCAGGTGGACGCCGTCGGGGAGCAGCGGCAGGAGGTCTCGGATGACGCTGCCCTTCGTGCTGCCAGCGTCCGTCAGGATACACCCCGG
>JBKJNV010000587.1:0-3725 GCA_046593435.1 Roseomonas sp. | reverse complement strand
CCGAGGATTTCCGACACGGCCACGACGGAGCCGAGCGCGGTGCCCTTGGTGATGGCGATGGTGCGGTTGGTGATGGGCGGGATGGTCATGCGCAGCGCCTGGGGCAGGACCACCAGGCGCAGTGTGGGGAGGAAGCCCAGGCCGGTGGAGCGGGCGGCTTCCCACTGGCCCTTGGGGACGGCGGTGATGCCGGCCCAGAAGATCTCCTCCGAGAAGCTCATCAGCACCAGGGTGAGGGACAGCCAGGTGGCTTCGAAGCCTGAGAGGTTCAGGCCGGCGGCGGGCAGGCCGAAATAGAGCAGCACGATGATGACCAGTGGTGGGAGGGCGCGGAACAGATCGACCGTGAAGATGATGAGCCAGTTGAGCGGGCGGATGCCGAGGCTGCGGATGACGGCCAGGGCCAGACCGAGAGCGAGGCCGGCGATGACGATCAGGATCGCGAGTTCGACGGTGACGAAGAAGCCCTTGATGATGTCGGGCAGGTAGCGCGCCATGACCTCGGCGTTGAAGAAGCTGTCGGTGAAGCGTTCCCAGTTGGTCATGGCCGGAGGCCTGCGCGGTTGAATTGCTGGCCGGGGAGGGGGTAGGCAGGCGTTGTTCCTGGCTGGAGTGCCGCCTGATGCGAATCCCGACCCTTTGCGCTTTGGCGCTGCTGCTGGCCGCGGCCGCCCCGCCGCCGGAGGCGGAGCGGATGGTGCCCGGCGGGCGTTCCGGCTTTGTGGCCGATGGCGCCGGGGGGTGCTGGGTCTGGGTGGGCGGCATCCGGCGCGGGGCGCAGGATGTGGTCGCGAGCTGGACCGGCCCCTGTCCGGACGGCCCTGCCGAGGGCGACGGCCGCGCCGTTGTGCGCTGGCGCGAGGATGGCCAGGACCGGGCCATGATCTATGACGGCCCGGTGCGGCGGGGCAAGAATGAGGGGCGCGGCCGCATCCTGCATGTGGATGGCGGGCGTGTTCGCGCTTCGGCCGAGGGGCTGTTTCGCAACGATCATTTCGTCGAAGGCCGGTTCGAGCTGCCCTTGCAGGGGCTGGTCTATGAGGGCGGCTGGAGCACCTCCGGCCCCGAGGGACAGGGCCGGGTGACGCAGGGTGGCCGCAGTTTCGAGGGCGTCTGGGACAGCGGCTGCCTGCGCACCGAGACGGGCTGGCTGAGTTTCACGCGCCCGACCGAGGAGTGCGAGGGGGTGAGGACCTGATTCACTGGGTCGAAGCCGACCCAGTGAATCAGGGTTTTTTGTGCCCTCAGGTGCCGGGCGCGCACTCCGTGCGCTTGGCTCGCCGGATTGCCGGCGTTCGCGCATTCGCGCTCGCGGCCCGCGGAGCGGGCCGGGAGATGGGCTGAGCTCAGGCGCCGGTCGCCGCCGCTGGCGGCTTGCCTCGCGCCGAGGGTGAGCATCCGGCGGCGCCATCAATGGCGCTCGATCTGGCCGATGAAGGCGCGGGTGCGGGGGTGGCTGGGCGCGCCGAAGACGGCCGCTGGTGTGCCTTGTTCCACGATCTCGCCATCGGCCATGAACACCACCCGGTCGGCGGCGGCGCGGGCGAAGGCCATCTCATGGCTGACGACCACCATGGTCATGCCCGATTCGCGCAGCTCGCGCATGACCTGGAGCACGCCGCCCACCAGTTCGGGGTCGAGCGCACTGGTCGGCTCGTCGAACAGCATCACGCGGGGTTCGAGCGCGATGGCGCGGGCGATGGCCACGCGCTGCTGCTGGCCGCCCGATAGCTGGCCGGGGAAATGGTCGGCGCGGTCCGCGAGGTGCACGCGGTCGAGCGCGGCGTTGGCCCGCGCCTCGGCCGCCGCGCGCGGCATGCCCAGCACCTTGCGCAACGCGAGCGAGACATTCCCCAGTGCGGTCATATGCGGGTAGAGGTTGAAGGACTGGAACACCATCCCGATGCGCTGGCGCGCCTTGTTGATGTCGGTCTTCGCATCAAGCATGTCGGTGCCATCGACCGTGATCGCGCCGGAGGAAGGCTGCTCGAGCCGATTGAGGCAGCGCAGCAGGGTTGATTTGCCCGAGCCCGAGGGCCCGATGATGAAGACGAATTCCCGCTCGGCCACGGAAAGATCGACGCCCTTCAACACGTGAAGGGCGCCAAAATACTTGTGGATCGCGCGCGCCTCGATGATCGGCGTCGCCGTCTCAGCCTTGTGCATCAGCTGCAGCGCGGCGTCCGCGGCGTCGGGTCATAGCCGGAAAGGCCGGGCACGCCGGTGCCGGGGAAGACCATGACGGCAGCGTCATCGGCTTCGGGCGTGTAGCCGAACCATTGCGTGACCAGGCGGGCGACGGTGCCATCGAGCTTCATGCATTCGATGACGTTCTCCACCGTCTCGCGCAGGGCGGCGGAGTCGCGGCGGAAGGGTGTGCCCCAGTGCAGGCGCGTTTCGCGCAGCGTCAGGCTGGATACGAATTGCGGGTTCCGGCTGGCGGCGAAGCGGATGACGGTGTTGCCCGAGAGGTTCGCCTGCGCGCGGCCATTGACCACGGCCTGCACGGCATCGGGCTGGGTGTCGAAGGGCAGCACGGTCAGGTTCAGGCGCTCGGCGTTGCGGGTGACCCACTGCTCATAGGGCGTGCCCTTGTTGACCGAGATGGTGCGGCCGCGCAGGTCGGCTTCGGAGTTGATCGGCGGAGAGCCACGGCGGATGCCGAATTGGAATTCGGTCCAGATGTAGCCCTCGGTGAACAGCAGCGCCTCGGCGCGCTCGGGCGTCACGGTGGTGGGCGCGCAGAGGAAATCATACCGGCCGGCATTCAGCGCCGGGATCAGGCCGGAGAAGCTCGCGGAGTCGATGGTGATCTCGCGGCCCATGCGGCGGGCGACTTCGCGGAACAGGTCGATCTGGAAGCCCTCCACACCGCCACCGAGGCGCGGCATGGCGTGGGGCGCGAAGGTGCCATCCACCGCACAGCGCAGTGGCGGCTGCGCCGGCGCCTGGGCCTGCGCGGGGGCCGCGAGGCCCAATGCCCCGAAGGCAAGGATGATGGCCGCGATCGCTCTGCGCATGTGGCTTCCCCAAATCATGACAAGGCGAAGAGGTTCCCACCCGCCAGCATCATTGTCCACCCGCGACGCGACCGATGCGTGCTTCACAGGGGCTTAACGCTTGTGGCGCATGGTCTGCCACCAAATCGCCGCATCACGGTCGCGCTGCGAACAGAGAGGCGGGCGACAAGAGGGAATGCCTGAGGGGTTCTTCGCCATGTCACGTATCGCACTCGGCCTGGTGGTCACCGGCCTGCTGATGAATATGCTTCTCGTCGTGCTGCTGCTGGGCGACGCAGTGCTGCCGATGCGCCTGTCGCTCACGGCGGCGGCCGCACTCGCGGTGGTCGGCGGCGGCGCGCTGGTGGGCGGTCTCGCTTTGATCGAGCCACGGAGGATGCTGCGCTGAATGCTGCCGCTCAGGCGGCGCAGCGTTCCGCCTCGGCATCCCAGTGTTCGGCCATCATCCGCGCGCGGAGGCGGTTTTCGGCCGAGAGTGCTGCGGCGGTCGGCCCCCACGCGATCGCGTCCCGCGCGAGCAGCAGCGCCTGGGGGAATTCGCGCTGCACCAGCTCCAGGTCGTGCAGGACGGCGATGATGGTGCGCCCCTCGCCGTGCCAGCGGTGCAGCATCGCGAGAAGGTCGGCGGCGGTCTTGCCATCGACCGCGTTGAACGGCTCGTCGAGCAGGATCACCGGGGCGTCCTGCAACAGCAGCCGGGCAAAC
>JBKJNV010000567.1:0-3922 GCA_046593435.1 Roseomonas sp. | reverse complement strand
AACCTTGTCTACTGCGTGCTGCTGCTGACCTCCTTCGTGGGCGTGCTCTGGTCGCTGTCGGGCTGGATCCAGATCGGCGGCGTGTGGATCCCCGGGCACCTGGTCGTGCTCGCGATCGGCTATGCCGGCCTGGGTTCCATCACGGCCTTCATCCTGGGCCGGCCGCTGGTGCGCGCGACCGATACGCGCCAGTCGCGTGAGGCGGATTTCCGCTTCGCCCTGGTGCGCGCGCATGAGAATGCCGAGGCGATCTCCGTCGCACGCGGCGAGTATTCCGAGCGTGATCGCCTCCGCGCCGCCTTCGAACCCATCGCGCGATCCTGGCGCGGACAGACTGTGGGGCTTGGGCGGCTGCTGGCCTTCTCCTCGGGCTATGTCACGCTCGCGGCGGTGTTCCCCATCCTGGTCGGCACGCCACGTTTCTTGGAGGGCACGTTGACGCTGGGGCGGCTGATGCAATCGGCGCAGGCTTTCCAGCAGGTGACGGCGGCACTCTCCTGGCCGGTGGACAACCTGCCCCGCATCGCGGAATGGCGCGCCTCGGTTGAGCGCGTCCTGGCCCTCGCCGAGGCCGTTCAGGTGGTGGCGCTGGAGGCAGCGCGCGAAGGCGAGACAGCCATCAACCTCAGCCGTGACCCTGCCCTGCCGCTGGCGGTGCGGGAGCTTTGGGTGGCCGAGCCCGACGGGACCGAGCTGCTGACCGACCTCACCCTGGAGGTCGCCCCGGCCGAGCATATCCTCGTCGATGGCGACCCCGAGGCAACGGCGGCGCTGTTCCGTGTCATGGCCGGCATCTGGCCCTGGGGACGGGGCTGGCTGAACCTGCCGCCCGATGAGCAGATGATGGCCGTGGGGCCGCGCATTTTCCTGCCCGAAGGCCCGCTGCGCGACGCCCTGGCCTTCCCGGCGAGTGCCGCGCGCGACAGCGCGATGGGGCTGCCGGAGGCGCTGCGCCTGGTGGGGCTGGAGTCGCTGGTGGAGCGGCTCGATGAGGTGGGCGATTGGGGACGCAGCCTGAACTATGCCGATTTGCAGCGCCTGTCCTTCGCGCGGCTGCTGTTCCACAGGCCCGACTGGATCATCCTGGGCAATGCGACCGATGCACTGGAACCGACCGCCGCGGATGAGATGCTGCGCCTGCTGGCCGAGGAATTGCCGCAGGCCGCGGTCATCCTGCTCGGGCGCCACCCCGGTTCGGCGGAGACCTTCCAGCGCCGGCTGACGCTGGGCAAGGCAGCCAGCGGGCAGGTCCTGCTGCACGAGGTCTATGCCCGCCGCCTCAAGGCGCGGCTGCGGCCCGCCCGGGCGCTGCGGGTTATCGACTGGCTGCGCAAGGGGTTTGGCAACTAAGGACGGGTTGAGCCCGAGCGCCACAGCGGCGATGCTGGGCGAACGCCGCGTCGTGCGTCGCCTGGGGGGAGCCTTGCCATGGATGCGAAACCGCTGCGTTGGGGATTGGTGGGGCTCGGCTCGCTCGCGGCCAACGGCATCGTGCCCGCGGCGGCGCGGTCACAATATGCCCGCATCACGGCGGGGATGACGCGCGATGCCGCAAAGGGCCACGCATTCGGGCAACAGCACGGCATTGCGCGCATCCACGCCAGTGTCGATGCACTGGTCGCGGACCCGGAGGTGGATGCGGTCTTCGTGATGAGCCCGAATGACGCGCATCTGGCCCCCGTGCTCGCCGCCGCCGCCGCGGGCAAGCCGGTGCTGTGCGAAAAGCCGCTCGCGATGGGCGAGGCCGATGCGCGGCGGATGATCGATGCCTGCGCTGCGGCGGGTGTGATGCTGCGGCTGGGTCTGCATTTGCGCTTCGAACGCTTCCTCGACCGCGTGGCAGCGGTGCTGCGCGAGGGACGGATCGGCACCGTGCGCGCCGTCTCCATCGAGCGTGCGGCACCGTTGGCCGAACGCTCCGCCTGGCGCGAGGAACCGGCGCGCGGTGGGTCCATCCTCTATGATGTCGGGCTGCACCTGCTTGATGCGGCGCCCCGCCTGATAGGGCAGGAGCTGGTGGACGTGGCGGGACTCGCGCATCCGGCACCGGGCAGCGGCATGGGGGCGGATACCATTACCCTGCTGCTGCGCAGCGCGGGCGATGTGCAGGTGAGCCTGCGCGCATCGCGCGAGGCGCCGCATGCGGGCAATGATCTGGTGGTGATCGGCACGGCGGGGATGCTGCGCACCGGGCCGCTGCGCTGGGCCGGCGAATTCTCCATGACCATCACCAATGAGGGCGGCGTCGTTCGCGAGCGGATGGATGCCTGCGACCTGTACCGCGATGAGCTGGACGGCTTCGCGCTCGACCTCGCCGATGGGGGGACGCGGCTGGGGACCGGTGCAGATGGCCTGCGCCTGGTGCGCATGGCCGGGGTGGTGGAGCGTGCGCTGGCCGAAGGGCGCCGGCTGGCCTTCGACTGAGGCGGCGCGCGGCTTGCAATGTCTGGACTGCACATGAAGGACGCCCCGATGCCGCAACGCCGCGCCCTGCTGGGCCTCGCCGCCTGCGCCCTGCCCTGGCCTAGCGTCGCGCAGCCGGAGGGCTGGCCGCGGCGCCCCTTGCGCATGATCGTGCCCTATTCGCCCGGTGGTGCGACCGACACCATCTCTCGCCTGCTGGCCGAGCGGCTGGGGCGCGCGCTCGGCCAGGCGGTGGTGGTGGAGAACCGGCCGGGTCTCGCGGGGACCATCGGCGTCGATGCCGTGGCGAAGAGCGCGCCGGATGGCTACGCCCTGGTGGTGGGGACGACCAACCAGGCGATCAACGAGACGCTGCAACCGCGCCGCCCCTTCCGGCTGATGACGGACCTCGCGCCGGTCGCACTTCTGGACAGCTTTCCCTTCGCGCTCGCCGTCGCGAACCGCCTGCCGGTGACCTCGGTGCCCGAGCTGGTGGCGCATGCGCGGGCCAATCCCGGTGTGCTGAACTACGCCTCCTCCGGCCCGGGATCGGCGCTGCACCTGACGATGGAGCGTCTGCGCGCGGAGGGTGAGATTACCATGCAGCACATCCCCTACCGCAACTACGCCGAGGCGCGGACGGGCCTGATCGCGGGGCAGATCGATTTGCTGTTCGATGCCGTCTTCACCCTCGCACCGCTGATCCGCGGCGGGCAGATCCGCGGCATCGCGACCACTGGCCTCGCACGCGCGGCACTGCTGCCCGACGTGCCGACGATTGCCGAGACCTTCACCGGCTTCGAGGCGGGGTTGTGGAACGGCGTCTTCGCCCCCGCTGCCACGCCGCCCGCCGTGCTGGAGCGCCTGCATGCGGAGATCAACCGCATCCTCGCGGACCCCGAGATGATCGCGGCGCACGCAACGCTGGGTGCCGTGGTCACGCCCATGGGCATGGCGGAGTTCCGCGCCTTTCTTGAAACCGAGATCGCGCGCCACGCCGCCGTGGTGGCCGCGGCCGGCGTGCAACCTGAATGAGTGAAGGATCGCCACCGATGCGCATTGCGCTGCTGGGCTTCTCGATCGAGTGCAACCGCTTCGCCCCACCTGCGACGCAGCGCGATTTCGACACGCGCTGCTGGGTCGCGGGCGAGGATGTGGTGCGCGATGCGCGCTCCGCCTCGCCCAAGGCGCTGGGCGAGATGCCGGGCTTCGTCGCCGACATGGATGCGGCCGGGCCATGGGAACCGCGGGGCATCCTGCTCGCGATGGCCGAGCCGAACGGGCCGGTGGAACACGCCGTCTTCGCGCGCATGATGGCGCTATGGCGCGAGGGGTTGGAGGCGCTGCGCGGGCGCGTCGATGCGGTCTACTGCGTGCTGCATGGCGCTGGGCTGACCACGGAGCTCGATGACCCCGAGGGCGCGTTGCAGGCGCTGGTGCGGGACGTGCTCGGCGCGGGTGTTCCGTTGGTTTGCAGCTACGACCTGCACGCGAACGTCTCCGACGCGATGGTGCGCGA
>JBKJNV010000409.1:0-2514 GCA_046593435.1 Roseomonas sp. | reverse complement strand
GTTGTTCTCGGCGGCCGTCGCGGCGCGCGGCGCATCCGCCGCCCCGGCATGGCGCAGGCCGACACGGAGGTATTCCCACCCGGTCACCAGCGTCAGCACGGCAGCCACCCACAGCATCCCCTCCCCGATCAGGGAGACCGGCAGGAAGCCCAGGCCGATGACGCTGGCCCCCGTATCGCCGGCCAGCAGCGTGCCCAGCGCGCCCATCTGAAATCCGGTCTTCCATTTCGCCAGCCGCGTGACCGGCAGCCCGGCGCGCAGCCCGGCCAGGTATTCGCGCAGTCCGGAGACCAGGATCTCGCGCAGCAGGATGATGATGGCCGGCAGCATGCCCAGGCCAGATAGACGGTCCATCCCGGCCAGCAGCATCAGTGCCGCGCCCACCAGCAGCTTGTCCGCGATCGGGTCCAGCATGCGGCCGAAATCGGAGGTCATCTTGCGGCCGCGGGCGATCTTGCCATCGAAGTAATCGGTGATGCCGGCCACCCCGAAGACCACGCAGGCGACCATGTCCGACCACGGCGCGCCGATCGCCGCGGTCGCCATCAGCAGCGGGATCGCGGCGATGCGCGACAGCGTCAGCAGGTTCGGAAGATCTGTCAGCATGCCCGGTTCTCAGCCCTGCGCCACTCTACCGGTCGCAGCGCCAGGGTGGAAATGCTCATGGATGCGCCGCGCCATCCCCGGCCCGACGCCTGGGCAATTGGCCAGGTCTTCCGCCCCCGCCTGCCTTACGCCCCGCGCACTGCCAAAATGGTTCAGCAGCCGCCGCTTGATGGCGCTACCGATGCCGGGGATGTCATCCAGCTCAGACTTCGTGATCGCCTTGGAACGCCCCGCCCGGTGCGTGGTGATGGCGAAGCGATGCGCCTCGTCGCGCAGGCGTTGCAGATAATACAGCACCGGGTCGCGCGGCGGCAGCTGGAAGGCGTCCTTGTTCGTGCTGTGGAACCATTCCCGCCCGGCATCGCGGTCCGGCCCCTTGGCCACCGCGATCAGGGGAATATCCTCCACGCCCAGCTCCGCCATCACCGAGCGCGCGGCGGAAAGCTGCCCGACGCCGCCATCGATGAGCACCAGATCCGGCCAGGTGCCGGAATCCCGCGCCGGGTCCTCGCGCAGGGCGCGGCCGAAACGGCGCTCGAAGACCTCGCGCATCATCGCGAAATCGTCTCCGCCGCGCGGGACCGGCGCAGGCGCGCCCGGCACTGTGTCGCCCTTGATCGCGAATTTTCGGTAGGCCTGCTTGAGGAAGCCTGAAGGACCGGCCGCGACCATCACGCCATAGGCGTGCGTGCCCTGGATGTGGCTGTTGTCGTAGACTTCGGTCCGCTGCGGCGTCTCGGCCAGGTCGAACAGCTTGGCCACGCCGGCCAGCAGCGCCTCCTGCGCGGTGCCCTCGGCGAATTTGCGCTCCAGCGCCTCGCGCGCATTGGTCTCGGCATGCTCGACGATGGCGCGCTTCTCGCCGCGCTGGGGGCGATGCAGTTCCACCCGGCGCCCGGCACGCAGGCTGAGTGCCTCGGCGATCAGCGGGCATTCCACCGGCTCGTGGCTCAGCAGCAGCAAGGGCGGCGGCGGCAGGTCGTCGTAAAGCTGGCCTAAGAAACTCGCCATCACCTCCTCGGGGCTCTGGTCATCCTTGGCGTGGGTCAGGAAATATGGGCGGTTGCCGTTGTTGCGGCCGCCGCGGAAGAAGAACACCTGCACGCAGGATTGGCCCGCGATGCGATGCAGCGCGATCACATCCGCATCCTGCACGCCATCGATGTTGATGCGGTCGCGGCCCTGGATATGCGTCAGGCCACGAATACGGTCGCGGATCGCAGCGGCGCGTTCGAATTCCAGCCCCTCCGCCGCCGTCTCCATCTCCGCGGCCAGGCGCTTCTGGATCGAGGGCACCTCGCCCGAGAGGAACTGCTTCGCCTCATCGACCAGCGCCGCATAATCCTCGCGCGATATGCGTTCCACGCAGGGCGCCGAGCAGCGGCGGATCTGGTGCAGCAGGCAGGGGCGCTGGCGCGTGTCGAACACGGTGTCGCGGCAGGTTCGCAGCAGGAAGACGCGCTGCAGCGCGGTCAGCGTCTGGTTCACCGCCCAGGCCGAGGCAAACGGCCCCCAGTAGCTGGCACCCTTGCGCCGCTCGCCACGATGCTTGGCGATCTGCGGGTAGGGATGGTCCTCGGTCAGCACCAGCCACGGGTAGGATTTGTCGTCGCGCAGGACGATGTTGTAGCGCGGCCGCAGCTTCTTGATGAGGTTGGCTTCGAGCAGCAGCGCCTCAGCCTCGCTGGCCGTGGTGATGACCTCCACCTGCCGCGTCTCGAACACCATCCGCCGCAGCCGCTCGGGCAGGCGGGCGACCGGGGTGTAGTTGTGCACACGCTTCTTCAGCGACCGCGCCTTGCCCACATACAAGGCTTCGCCCTTGCCATCGAGCATGCGGTAGACGCCAGGCGACAGCGGCAGGGTCGTCAGCGCCGCCTCGATGATGCTGAGACCCGACGGTCCGGG
>JBKJNV010000379.1:0-3409 GCA_046593435.1 Roseomonas sp. | reverse complement strand
ACCGAAGGTGGCGATGCCAAAGGCGATGAGCAGGCGGCGGCCCTCGGCATCCTCGGCCACGCGCAGGCAGGCGGGCGACCAGGGTGCGACCCGGAAGCCCAGGCGCGCGAGCAGGCGGGCGAAATCATCCGCGCGCTCCGCCGCGCCGCGCCAGCGCAGAGTCAACCGCCGCGCGGTGAGGCTGACGCGGGCAGCGATCACGTCCGGCTCGGCGCCCAGCGCCTGCTCGACCAGCCACACGCAGGCACCGCAGCTCAGGCCGCCGAGGATCAGGTCGATGCGCTGCTCGCCCGCGCGCGGCTGCTCGCAGCGCGCGGCGAGGCTGAGCGCGGGTGGGTCCACCGGGCGCAGCGCACCAGCCTCACCCTCTCGCCGCCGGTAATAGAGATCAAGACCAAGGCCGGCGACCAGTTCATACGCGCCCTCACAACCGGCGCAGCAGAACCGATCCTGGTCAGGTGCGAGGGTTGCGGCGCAATGCGCGCAGCTGGCGAGGCTGGCGTCCGGTGCGACGGCGGCGATGGTGCCGATCCGGCTCACGGCACCACCAGGCGGTGGCGGATATCGATCCTGTCCGAGGCGTTGCGCAGCACCAGCCGGGCTTCCCACAGGCCCGCACGCGGGGCCGCGACCGCCTGCCAGCGTCCCGGAGCGACGGCGCGGAAGACCAGCGGCACATCCTCGCCGCTGAGCGGCCGGTGCAGCACGCCGCTCAGCACGCCGCTGAGCGATGCGCCCGCCGCGTCCCGCGCATTCACCTCGAGCACCGCCTCGGCGAAGCGCACCGACGTGACCCAGCCGAGCGCGTCCTGCCGCGCCGCTTCTGCGAGCACGTCATTGTAGGTGCGGCCCCGGTCGAAGGCGCGCGGTGTCGACACACCCGTGAAGGTGCTCAGGGCGAACCAGACGAGGATCGCGTTCACCACGACCACCAGCCCCATCCCCCCCACGAACACCCAGGGGATCCAGCGGCCGCGCGATGGGTCGAAGCCTTGGGCATTCATCGGGCGGGTCCCACCAGGGTCGTGGGCGCCGAGGCGATGGAGTGCCCCGACGCGTCGAGGATTTCGAACACGACCGGGTGGCTGCCGGTCAGCTGACGCGCCGCGGGAATTGTGACCAGCGCCCGCCATTCGGTGATCCCGTCCGGAGCCGTCACCAATAGCGGCCGGCCAGCGGAGTCCGGCTCAGCCTGCTGCACCAGCAGCGCCGCACCTTCAAGGCCGCGCAGCACCAGCGAATAGCCGACCCGAGCCTGGGTCTTGTTCACGAGCTTGATGGTGAAGCCGTTGCGCAACCCGCCATCGGCAAGCTGCACGAACAGAGGCGCGCGGTCGCGGATGACGGCGAGCGACACGGTCTCGCGCAGCAGGAAGGCCCCCGCCATGACCGCCACCACCACGCCCAGCACCGCCGCGTACATGATGGTGCGCGGGCGCAGGAAGCGCGGCGTCGCGCGGGCGGCCATGCCCGCGGAGAAGCGGGCCGGCGAGGGTGCCATGCCGGCGGTCGCGGCCTGACTGGCGGCGAGGTTCTTCAGGGTCTCGAACGCGATCAGCCCCTCGGGGCGGTCGAGCTTGCGCATGATGTCGTCGCAGGCATCGACGCACAGGCCGCAGCCGATGCATTCCAGCTGCTGGCCCTGCCGGATGTCGATGCCCGTCGGGCAGACGTGGAAGCACGCGGCGCAATCCACGCAATCGCCGCTGCTCGCCTCGCGCGGCTTGCCGCGGGGTTCGCCGCGCCAGTCGCGATAGGTCACGACCATGGAATTCTCGTCGAGCATGGCGCCCTGGAAGCGCGGCCAGGGGCACATGTAGATGCAGACCTGCTCGCGTGCGAAGCCGGCCAGCACATAGGTGGTCAGCGTGAACAGGGCGAAGAAAAAATACACCTCGACGCTCGCCGCACCCGTCGCGATGTCGCGCACCACGCTCGGCGCATCGTTGAAATACATGATCCAGGCGCCGCCCGTTGCGGCCGCGATGGCGATCCAGGCGGCGTGCGTGGCGAGTTTGCGCCAGGTGCGGTCGCGCGAAGGGGGCTGCGAATCGCGCCGCATGCGCGTGTTGCGGTCGCCTTGGATCAGGCGTTCCACCCACATGAACAGGTCTGTCCAGACCGTCTGCGGGCAGGTGAAGCCGCACCAGACGCGGCCCCAGAGCGAGGTCGCCGCGAACAGCCCGATGGCGGCAAGCACCAGGGCGCCGGTCAGGAAATACACCTCCTGCGGCCACAGCTCGATCCAGAAAAAAAACAGCCGCGCATTGCCGATATCGACCAGCACCGCCTGGTCGGGCATGCCCGGCCCGCGATCAAAACGCAGCCAGGGGACCAGGTAGTAAAAGCCGAGCAGGACCGTGAGCACGACCCATTTCACCCGCCGGATCCGCCCCTTCACCGCACGCGGGTAGATCTTCGGCGGCGCCGCATAGAGAGGCGGTGGCGCCTCCGTCTCGATCCCGCCGACATGCGCCATCAGCGGCCGCCGCCCAGGGCGTGGACATAGACGGTGAGCATGTTGATCGTTGCCGCGTCCAGGCGCTGCCCAAAGGCGGGCATCGCGCCGAGCCTGGGGGCCGCAATGTAGGCGATGATCGCCGCGCGATCGCTGCCATGCAGCCAGATGCGGTCGTTCAGCGCCGGCGCGCCGAGCTGCGTATTGCCCTCGCCACGCTCGCCATGGCAGGCGACGCAATTCTCCTCATAGACAGTCGCGCCTCGCGTGGCGGCCGGCGCGTTGGTGGAACGCTGGGTGAAGCCGAGCAAGTGCTCGGCCACGTCCGCGATCTGCGGCGGGGTGAGGATGCCCTGCGCGAAGGCGGGCATAATGGTGGCGCGCGCTTCCTCGCTATCCTGATTGCGGATGCCGTGCTCGATGGTGGTTCGGATATCGGCGAGCTCGCCGCCCCACAGCCAGTCATCATCGGCGAGACTCGGATAGCCGCCCTGGGCGCCCTGCCCGGCCGCGCCGTGGCAGGCGGCGCAGTTGTTGGCAAACGCGATGCGCCCACCGGCGATGGCGAAGCTGCGCAGCGTCGGGTCGGCCGCGATCTGTTCGGGCGTGGCCGCGCGCAGCCGCGCCATCATCGGTTCGTTGCGCTGGCTCTGCGCGGCGAGTTCGGCAGGAAGCGCGCCGCGCGCCGTCCAGCCCAGCACGCCCGTGGCGCCGGTGAAGGGGAAGGCCGGGTAGAACACCACATAAACGAGCGAGAACAGGATGCAGGCGTAGAAGGTGTAGAGCCACCAGGTCGGCAGCGGCGTGTTCAGCTCGCGCAGCCCGTCCCATTCATGGCCGGTGGTCTGCTGGCCGGAATGCGCGTCGGTCTCGATTTTCCTGGTCATTGCGGATCCTGCTCGCGGAAAGGAATTGCGGCGTGGTCCTGCAGCCCGCGTCGGCGCGAGGGGC
>JBKJNV010000280.1:0-2927 GCA_046593435.1 Roseomonas sp. | reverse complement strand
GTGCTGCCGGAGGCGGAGGAGGTGGATGTGCAGATCAATGAATCCGATCTGCGGATCGACACCTACCGCGCCTCGGGCGCCGGTGGGCAGCACGTGAACAAGACCGACAGTGCGGTGCGCATCACCCATATCCCGACCAACACCGTGGTCGCGATGCAGGAGGAGCGGTCCCAGCACAAGAACCGCGCCAAGGCGATGAAGCTGCTGCGCGCCAAGATCTATGAGGCGGAGCGGCAGCGCCTCGCGAACACGCGCTCCGCGGACCGGAAATCCCAGGTCGGCAGCGGCGACCGTTCCGAACGCATCCGCACCTACAATTTTCCCCAAGGCCGCGTGACCGACCACCCCATCGGCCTGACGCTGCACAAGATCGACCGCGTGATGCTGGGCGAACTGAGCGAAATCATCGAGGCGTTGCAGGCGGAGGATGAGGCCGCGCGCCTCGCCGAGGCGGGGCTGTGAGTGCGCCCGACTGTGCCGACCCCGCCGGCACGGTTGGCTTTTTTCTCTGCCGCGCCGGCCACCACCTGCGCGCGGCTGCTGTCCCGACCCCGCGCCAGGAAGCGCGGATGCTGCTGGGTGCCGCCCTCGGTCTGCCCCCGGAGGAGCTGCTGCGCGATGCGCGTGCACCGGTCGTGCCTGAGGCCGCCGCGCGCTTCACCGCACTGCTGAAGCGCCGCCTGGCCGGCGAGCCCATGGCGCATCTGCTCGGACATCGCGGCTTCTGGACTCTCGACCTCGCGGTATCGCCCGCCTCGCTGATCCCGCGCCCCGATTCGGAGACGCTGGTGGAAGCGGCGCTGGATGCCTTCCCTGACCGCGCCCGGCCGCTGCGCGTCCTGGACCTTGGCACCGGCACCGGCGCGCTGCTGCTCGCGGTGCTGAGCGAGTTTCCCCACGCCTGGGGCCTGGGCATCGACCGCGTGGCCGAAGCGGCCGCGCTCGCGCGCCAGAATGCGCGGTCGACGGGCCTCGCGGCGCGTGCGGCGTTCATGGTGGGCGATTGGGCCGCAGCACTTGGCGCCCGGTTCGACCTGGTGCTGTGCAACCCGCCCTATATCGAAAGCGCGGCCATTGCCGGGCTGATGGATGAGGTGGCGCTTTTCGAGCCCGCTTCGGCGCTGGATGGCGGGCCGGATGGGCTCGATGCATATCGCGCGGTTGTTGCGGCTCTGCCGGGTCTTCTGGCGCCGGGCGCCGTCGCCATCCTGGAGCTTGGGGCAGGGCAGGGGCCGCCGGTGGCCGCCCTCGCCCGGGCACAGGGACTCGCGGTCGGGGTGGCGCGGGCGGACTTTGGCGGCATACCCCGCGCGCTGCCGGTGAAAAAAGAATTTGGCGCAGCGGCTGTCGGCGCGTAGTGTGCCACCGTGGCTAGGCCCTTGCGGATCCTTCGATCGGCCGGGCAAGCTGGCCCCTTCAGCCCGCCACATGACGCAACGACGCCCCTGATAGCACGAAGATTTGGGCAGCAAACAAGCAACCGCGGCGCCGGAGCACCGGCCCGTGACCTAGCAATAGCCGCGCATGGCGGCGTGCCTGCCCACAGGCAGGGCGCGCGCCGAAGCCGGCAGCAACGAAACGGCAATCGCGAATTCCATGAAGATGCAATCAGAATGAACATGAAGCGCATGCGTGGTCGTGGCGGGCAGCAGAGCCGGCACGGTGGCGGCGGCGGTGGCGGCGGGAATTTCCGCCCGACCGGTGGTGGCGGCGGCAGTGGCGCCCAGCCGATGAACCGCAACCACGTCTTCGACAGCTCCGGCCCGGACATGCGCATGCGCGGCACGGCGCAGCAGCTGTTCGAGAAGTACCTCCAGCTTGGCCGCGACGCGACCGGCGGCGGCGACCGGGTGATGGCCGAGAGCTATTTCCAGCATGCCGAGCACTATTTCCGCATCATCAACGCCATGAACCAGGTGCAGCAGCAGGCCCCGCAGGGCCCGCAGCAGCAGCGCCGCTACCAGCCCTATGCCGAAGGCGGTGAGGGCCAGGAGCAGGGCGAAGCGCCCCCCGCGGAGGGCAATGGCCATGCGAATGGCCATTCCCTGGAGACCGAGCTGGAGGCTGAGCTGCAGCCCGCCGAGCGGCGCGAGCGCGACTGAATTTTCGCCCCGCGGAGCGGATCGTGAGTCCGAAGGGGCGAGCGCCGCTCGTGCCCGGGATATGAGGAGCATATGCGGCCGGGGTCTGGCCTGGGGCGCGCTGGCGTCCTAGGCTCAGCCGATGCCCGACACACACACGCCACTGCCGCTCGCCGGCATCCGAGTCCTCGACCTGACGCTGGCCCGCGCCGGCCCCACCTGCGTGCGGCATTTGGCCGACTGGGGTGCCGAGGTCATCCGCGTGGAGCCGCCCAGCGGCGACGACGCGCTGGGCAATCCGCGCGAGGGCTATGATTTCCAGAACCTGCACCGCAACAAGCGCTCCATCGCGCTGAACCTGAAGGATGAGGCAGGGCTCGCGGCGTTCTATAAACTGGCCGCCACGGCCGATGTCGTGGTTGAGAACATGCGCATGCAGGTCAAGTACCGCCTGAAGGTCGGCCCCGATGACCTGCGCGCCATCAACCCGCGCCTGATCTATGCCTCGATCTCCGGCTTCGGCCAGACCGGCCCATATTCCACTCGCGGCGGCGTGGACCAGATCGCGCAGGGCATGGGCGGGTTGATGTCCATCACGGGCCTGCCCGGCCAGGGGCCTGTGCGCGTCGGCATCCCGATTGCGGACCTCACCGCCGGCAACCTGCTCGCGCTCGGCGTGATGATGGCGCTGTATGAGCGCGTGACGACGGGGAAGGGCAAGCACGTCACCACGTCGCTGCTGGAGAGCATGGTTTTCATGCTGGACTTCCAGGCCAGCCGTTACCTGATGGCGGGCGAGGTGGCGGGCCAGGCCGGCAATGACCACCCGGTGAATTCGCCCATGGG
>JBKJNV010000018.1:0-4774 GCA_046593435.1 Roseomonas sp. | reverse complement strand
GGCCACAAAAATAATCGTGCCGATACCAAGTCCCAGATTGATGTCCATTCGCATGCCCCCAACGCGCCTGGTAAAAGCTTACGCGCAAACCGGCCGATACGGAAACGGTCTGGCGCGGCCCCATGGAGGGCGTGCCGTGTGCGCTGCCCTTGCGCGCAATCCCGTGCCGCTGGACGATGCGGGTAAGGAGAAACGCCATGATCGAAGCCTGCACCAGCCCCCTCACCGTGGACCTCACCGGCCTGCGCGTCGCGATCAGCGCCGGCGCGGGGGGCATCGGCCGCGTCATGGCCGACAGCTTCGCCGCCCGTGGCGCCCGCGTCTTCGTCTGCGACGTGGACCCCGAGACGCTGGCCGCCTGCCCGCACGCCAACATGGCCGCCGACATGGCCGACGCAGCCGCCTGCGAGGGCTTCGTCAATGCGGCCGTGGCGCATCTGGGTGGGCTGGACGTGATGGTGAACAATGCCGGCATCGCGGGCCCCACCGCGCGGGTCGAGGATGTGCGCACCGAGGACCTCGAACGCACGATGGCGATCGACATCGAGAGCTTCTTCCACTGCGCGCGCCGCGCCGTGCCTGCGCTGCGGGCCACGGGCACGGGCGGCGCCATCATCAACCTTTCCTCGGCGGCCGGACGCTTCGGCTTTCCGCTGCGCAGTCCCTATGCGGCCGCGAAATGGGGTGTGGTGGGGTTCACGAAGTCACTCGCGATCGAGCTTGGGCCGGAGGGGATCCGGGTCAATGCCATCCTGCCGGGCCTGGTCGCCGGCGACCGCATCCGCCGCGTGATCGAGGCCAAGGCGCAGGCCGAGGGGACCCCGTTCCGCGACAAGGAAGCGCAGTTGCTCGCGGCCAACTCGCTGCGCACCTATGTGACGCAGCACGACATCGCGAACATGGCGCTGTACCTGTGCTCGCCCTTCGGGCGCAGCATCTCCGGGCAGGCGCTGGCCATCGATGGGGACATGCAGTTCCTGGCCTGACGCAGCCTCGCCCCCGCTAGGCGCCGCGCCGGTCCGGCATTAGACCGGCCGGCATGACACCCATCGCCTCGCTCGACGACCTGACCCCGGGCCAAAGCTTCGATTTCGGCACCCTCGCTTTCAGCGAAGCCGAGATCATCGCGTTCGCGACCCTGTACGATCCGCAGGCCTTCCACCTCGACCCCGAGGCCGCGAAGGAGAGCCTGTTCGGGGAACTCATCGCGAGCGGGCTGCACACGCTCTCCGCCTGTTTCGGGCGCATCATGGGCAGCGGCGTGTTCGGCGCGGTCTCCGAGGGGGGCAACCGCATCGACACGCGCTGGCCGGCGCCGCTGCGGGCAGGCGAGACAATCGCGATCCGCACCGAGGTGGTGGAGACCAAGCCCTCCCGCACCGGGCGGCCGCTGGGGGTCGCGATCCTGCGCCATACTGCGACGCGCGTCGCGGATGGCGTCGTCGTCATGGAAGCCACAGGGACCCATTTCCTGCGCCGTTGAGCGGCCCGGGCGAGCCGAAGGCCGGTCGGGTCAGGCCTCCAGCACGCGGGTGACGAGTGCGCCCGTCTCCAGCGCGACCGAGAGAAGGATCTGCCCGCCCGCGGCCGTGGTGCCGGCGAGCAGCAGGGGGCCTTCGCCGGGAATGCAGGACACCAGGCGGTTGATCGGCAGCGCGGCGGTCCAGGCGGGGCTGCCTTGGGCGTTGATGCGGGTGAGCGCGAGGTTGGTGTCCGTGGTGCGATGCAGGATCAGCAGGCCTGGGGCGCCGGGCGGGCGGATGGGTTCGCTGTCGGGCTGGGTGCCCTGGGTGAGGAAGCCGGCCTGGCCGAGGCTCGCGGGTTCGAAGGCCAGCGCGGTCGGCGCGTCGAGGCGGAGTGCGGCGGGGGCACCGGGCGCTGGGGCCGGGGTGCGGGCGGCACTGCCTTGGAAGCCGGTATCGGCGCTGGCGGGGGCCGAGGGTACGGCCGCGACGGCGGCGAGGCTGGCGCGCCAGAGGCGTTGCGGTGTTGGGCCGGGCTGACCGCTGCCGGCAAGGAACCGGGCGCCAGGGATGTTGGGGCGCCGGGTGCCGGCGCCGGGCGGCGTGTTGGCGGGTGCGAAGCCGAACCAGGTTTCGCCGATGCGGGCTTCTGTTGTGCGGAACGCGACGGTTGGCCGGAGTTCTTGGGGCGCGGTGCCGCGCGGCGCAGGAAGTGGCTGGCCGGGGGCCGGTAGCGCCTCGGCGCGGAGCGTGCGCGGGTTGAGGCGGCGCGGGCCGTCTGCGGTCTGCAGCATCAGCCCGTCCGGGGTGAGCCAGATGTTGAGGCGGGGCTGGGCCAGCGTGCCGGCGAGATCGGGCGTAAGCGTGACAAGGCCCTGCCGTTCGATGAGCACCTGGCCATCGACGGCAGAGACGGCGCCGATAGTGTCGGCAAAGATCCACAGCGTGGCGGCGTGTTCGCCAAGGAGGCCGGCCGAGGGTGCGCCGTTGGTCGCGACCGAGGCGATGGGTGCCTGGAAAAGCGGTGCGAGGGTTGCGGCGTCGAAGCCCCGGATCTCGAGCCGGTCGCCGCGCGCGGGCGGGCGGGTTTCGCCTGCGGGGAGCACTTCGGTTTCGCTGCGGCGCACCATCACGGCCAGGCGTTCCTGACCGGAGAGGCTGTAGCGCAGCACGGGCATTTCCCACCGCGGCGGGCCGAGGGTGACGGCAACACCCGCATCCTCGTCATCGAGCAGAACCACCGTACCGATGACGCCGAGGGCCAGGACGGCACTGCCGCCGAGCAGCCAGGTGCGGCGGCGCATCAGCGGCGCCCCGGGCGAGGTGTTGTGTGGCAGGGCACGGGCATGGCCACTCCATCTGGTCGCGCCTATCTGGGACGAGGGGCGTGGATTGCGCAACCGCCTCGGGAAGCGAGGCTCAGCGGCAGGAGCAGAAGCCGCCCATGCCGCCGGGCCGGGATTGCGCCTGCGCCTGGGCGTCGCTCAGCAGGGCGAAGCGGGGGCTGAGCGCGCAGGTGGCGCCACGCTCGGCGCGCAGCACGGCTTCCGAACGGGAATCGACGGTGACGCGGCCATTGACGCAGTAGACCGTCCAGGCAGCCGCCGGCGCAGTTGTGGCAAGAAGTGCCAGCAGGCCGAGTGCCACCCTCACCGGCAGGAGCAGGAGCGGCCCGCGCCACCGAAATTGCGCTGGGCGAAGTTCTGCGCATCCGAGAGGAAGCCGAAGGCGGGGCCCATCTGGCAGACGCCGGAGCCGCGCGCGATGCGCATCTGGTTCGGGTCGCGGCTGTCAACTTCGATGCGGTCCCGCGCGCAATAGACGTAGTAGCTGGCGAGTGTGGCGGTGGGTGCCAGCAGCACGGCGGCGATGGTTGCCGCAATCAGGATCCGCATGGTGGCTGCTCCATCCCTGGTTGCGGCAGGATGGCACCATATCGTTTTCGGAACCAGCTCGACGCCGCTGCGAGGGCACAAAAAAGCGCGCGCCCCTTGCGGGACGCGCGCCATCTGGCCAGTGCTGCGCCGAGACTAGGCAGAAGCCTTCATGATCTCGTCTGCGACGTTGCGGGGGACGGGGTCGTAGTGGTGGAACTGCATCGAGAAGCTGGCGCGCCCCTTGGTCATGCCGCGCAGGCCGGAGATGTAGCCGAACATTTCCTTCAGCGGGACGTGCGCACGGACAAGCACGGAGGTGCCGGCCATCTCCTGGTTCTGGATGACGCCACGACGGCGGTTGAGGTCGCCCACGACGTCGCCCACGTGATCCTGCGGCGTGGTCACTTCCACGTCCATGATGGGTTCGAGGATGACCGGGCCGGCCTTCTTCATCCCCTCGCGGAAGCAGGCCTTGGCGGCGATTTCGAAGGCCAGGGCCGACGAGTCGACGTCATGGTACTTGCCGTCGATCAGCGTGTACTTGAAGTCCACCGTGGGGAAGCCCGCGAGCACGCCGGTATCGGCCTGCACCTTGATGCCCTTTTCCACGGCCGGGACGTATTCGCGCGGCACCGAACCACCGGTGGTGCCGTTGACGAACTCGATGCCCGCGGTGCGGTCCTTCGGCTCGAAGGTGATCTTGACCTCGGCGTACTGGCCGGAGCCGCCGGTCTGCTTCTTGTGGGTGTAGATTTCGGTGTGGCTTTTCGTGATGGTCTCGCGATAGGCCACCTGCGGCGCGCCGATATGCGCGTCCACGCCGTACTCACGCCTGAGGCGGTCGATGATGATCTCCAGGTGCAGCTCGCCCATGCCCGAGAGGATGGTCTGGCCGGTTTCCTGGTCGGTCTTCAGCCGCAGCGAGGGGTCCTCGCCGGCGAGCTTCTGCAGGCCGAGCGTCATCTTCTCGACCCCCTCCTTGGTCTTGGGTTCGACGGAGATGTCGATCACCGGGACGGGGAAGGCCATGCGCTCCAGCACGACCATGTCGGACTGGTCGGCCAGCGTGTCGCCGGTGCCGGTGTCCTTCAGGCCCACGAAGGCGGCGATGTCGCCGGCCGAGACTTCCTTGATTTCCTCGCGCTTGTCGGCATGCATCTGGAACATGCGCCCCACACGCTCGCGGTGGCCCTTGGTCGTGTTCATGACCATGTCGCCGGTCTTGAGCACGCCCGCATAGACGCGCACGAACGTCAGGTTGCCGTATTTGTCGTTGATGATCTTGAAGGCCAAGCCGGCGAACGGCGCGTCTTCCTTGGCGGGGATGACGCGTCGGTTGGGGTTCTGCCCTTCCTCCTCACCTTCCTCGAGTGCGACGCGGATCCCCGGAATGTCGACGGGGCTCGGCAGGTAGTCCACGACGCCGTCGAGCAA
>JBKJNV010000669.1:0-3211 GCA_046593435.1 Roseomonas sp. | reverse complement strand
GACGCCTCTTCGGGCTTGCGGCCCGCGGGGCGGGCCGGGGGTGTGGGTTTTACTTGGCCTCAGGCGCCGGGCGCGGCCTCCGGCCGCTTGGCTCGCCGCATTAGCGGCGACGCCCGTTCGGGCATGCGGCCCGCAGGGCGGGCCGAGGGTCCTGCGCGCCGGCGCCTGTTCTGCCCTCAGGCGCCGGGCGCGGCCTTCGGCCGCTTGGCTCGCCGCATTGGCGGCGGCGCCCGTTCGGGCTTGCGGCCCGCTGGGCGCGCCGGAAGTGACCTTCGGGCGTTCGGGCTAATCTGATGCGCCATGCCGAGGCCTTCCTGGAGATGCTCGCCGCCGAACGCGGTGCGGCGCGGAACACGCTGGCCGCCTATACCGCCGACCTTGCCGATTTTGCGCGTTTCGCGGCCCTGGCGGGGCATCCGGTGCATGGCGCGGATGCCGCGACGCTGGTCGCCTATCTCGCCGCGCTCGATTCGCAGGGCCTGGCCGCGCGCACGGCGGCGCGGCGGCTGTCCACGCTGCGCCAGTTCCACCAGTTCCTCGCCCGCGAAGGGGTGCGGACGGATGACCCGACCGAGCTGCTCGACGCGCCCCGCCTGCCTCGCCTGCTGCCCCGCCCGCTCACCGAGGCCGAGGTCGAACGCCTGATCGATGCTGCCGCGAGCCTGCCCGCCGGGCGTGGGCCGGTCGCGGCGGCGGCGGTGGAGCTGCTGTACTGCTCGGGGCTGCGTGCCTCGGAACTCGTTGGCCTGCCGATCACGACGTTGCGGCCCGGCAAGGGCGAGGTGCTGCTGATCGCGGTGCGCGGCAAGGGCGGCAAGGAGAGGCTGGTGCCGGTTTCGGCCCGCGCCCGCGCCCTGGCCTTCGCTGCCCACGCCGGCAAGGTCGCCCCGCGCAAGGGTGCCAAGCCCACCACCGAGAAGGCGCGGCGGTGGCTGTTCCCGGCGCGCGGCGCGACCGGGCACCTGACGCGCCAGGGGTTGGCGCTGCTGCTGAAGGAGGCGGCCCTGGTGGCGGGGATCGCCCCCGCGCGGGTCAGCCCGCACGTGCTGCGGCATTCCTTCGCGTCCCACCTGTTGGGGCGCGGGGCGGATCTGCGGTCGCTGCAAATCCTGCTCGGCCACGCGGACATCGCGACCACCCAGATCTACACGCAGGTGCTGGAGGAGCGGCTGCGGGCGCTCGTCCAGGCGCATCATCCGCTGGGCGTTTGATGTGTAGTGTGCCCCCAAGCGCCGAGCGCGGCCTCCAGCCGCTTGGCGCGCCGCACGAGCAGTGTCGTGCGCATGCACGCTTCCGGCACGGTCGTGCGCGTGCACGCTTTCGGCATGGTCTGCGCATGCACGCTTCCGGCACGGTCGTGCGCATGCACGCTTTCGGCATGGTCTGCGCATGCACGCTTCCTGCATGGTCTGCGCATGCACGCTTCCGGCGTGGTCGTGCGCATGCACGCTTCCGGCGAGATGGCCATTCGGCCTTGCGGGCCGCGGGCGGGCCGGGGGGTAACTCAGGCATGGCTTCCCTGGGCGGCCTCGCCGGCAGCGGGCCCGGTCTTACGCACGCCGCCGAATTCCGCTAACCCCTCAACGTCATGCGCCACTTCCTCGACTTCGAAAAACCCATCGCCGAGCTTGAAGGCAAGATCGAGGAGCTCCGTCGCACCACGGATGCCGGCGGCATCGATGTCGCCGACGAAGTGGGTCGGCTGCGCGACAAGGCGCACAAGCTGCTCCAGGCCACCTATGCGAAGCTCACGCCCTGGCAGAAGGCCCAGGTGGCCCGCCACCCCGAACGCCCGCACGCTTCGAACTACATCGCCGGGCTGATCGAGGGCTTTACCCCGCTGGCCGGCGACCGTGCGTTTGCCGATGACGCGGCGATCCTGGGCGGCATGGGGCGGTTTCGCGGCCGCGCCGTGATGGTGCTCGGGACCGAGCGCGGCGACGACACCGAAAGCCGCGTGAAGCATAATTTCGGCATGGCGCGGCCGGAGGGCTACCGCAAGGCGCGGCGCCTGATGGAGTTGGCCGGCCGATTCGGGCTGCCCATCTTGTCCTTCGTCGATACCGCCGGCGCCTTCCCGGGGATCGACGCCGAAGCCCGCGGCCAGGCCGAGGCCATCGCGCGCTCGATCGAGGCGGGGCTGGACGCGCCGGTGCCCTTCATCGCGACCATCATCGGAGAGGGCGGGTCGGGCGGGGCCATCGCGCTCGCTGCGGCGGACCGGGTGCTGATGCTGGAACACGCGATCTATTCGGTGATCTCGCCCGAGGGCTGCGCCTCGATCCTGTGGCGCGACGCCGCGCAGGCCTCCGTCGCGGCCGAGGCGCTGCGGCTGACAGCCGAGGACCTCAAGCGCCTGGCCATCATCGATGCCGTGGTGCCCGAGCCGCTGGGCGGTGCGCATCGCGACGCAGCCGCGATGATCGAGGCGGTCGGCGCGCGGATCGATGAGGTTCTCGAACCCCTCGCGGCGCTGGATGGCGCGACGCTGCGTGCACGCCGGCGCGAGAAATTCCTGGAGATGGGGCGCGTCGGCGCACTTTGACGATGGCCGCCATGGCGCTGGCCCTCGCGATGGATGCGGATGCCGGTTCCCGGCCTGACCTGATGCGCGCGGAGCCGCTGGATGGCAGCCTGGCGCGTGTCTCGCGGGGCCTTCGCCGCCATGGCACCGGGTAGCCCGCCCATGGAGCGTTTCCCCACCGACCCGGCTTCCGTCGAGGCACGCCGCCGCACCTTCCTCCGCGGCTTCCACGCCATTGCGCTGGCGATCTTCCTCGCGGCCGTCGACCAGACGGTGACATCGACGGCCTTGCCCGCGATCGCGGCGGAGTTCGCGGCGGTCGAGCGGGTGTCCTGGGTGGTGGTGGCCTACCTGGTGGCGGGGACCTGCGCGGCGCCGGTCTTCGGGCAGCTTGGCGATGCCTATGGGCGCCGGAACATGCTGTATGCCGCGCTGGCGTTGAACCTCGCCGGCTGCCTGGTGAACGCCTTCGCGCCCACGCTGCCAGTGTTGATCGCGGGGCGGGTGTTGCAGGGCATTGGCGGCGGCGGCCTGCTGACGCTCACGATGTCGATCATCGGCGAATCGCTTCCCCCGCGGGAGAGAGGGCAGTTCCAGGCGCATATCGCTGCGATCTACGCCTCGGCGGCGGCGTTTGGGCCGGTCGGCGGCGGATTGCTGACCGAGTATTTCGGCTGGCGCTCGATC